>NZ_JBMVFV010000064.1:0-35406 GCF_049538395.1 Micromonospora sp. AB353
GGGTCAGTGGACGAGAGCCGCCGGGCAGTGCGCCAGCAACTCCGCCGGGGCGTGCACGACCAGGTCGGGGCCGGCGGCGAGCAGCGCCGCGATGTCCCCGCCGTGCCACGTCGTGGCGACGGCCGTCGCCCCGGCGTCCCGGCCGCTGAGCAGGTCGATCACCGCGTCGCCCACCATCATGGCCTCGTGCGGCGGCACGTCGAGGTTGCCCAGTGCCTGGAGCACGATGTCCGGGGCAGGCTTGGGACGGGCCACCTCGTCGGAGCCGATCACCTGGCCGAAGAGGCCCAGCACGCCGAGTTGGTCGAGCAGGGAGCGGGCCCTCGGGCCGGCCTTGCCGGTGGCGATCCCCATTCGGATGCCACGCGAGTGCAGGGTCTCCAGGGTCTCCCGGACGCCGGGGAAGAGCGGCACGAGGTGGGCCATCCGGTAACTCTCGCGGACGAACGGCTCCTCCATCTCCAGGGGCAGCCCCATCAGGCGCATGATGTCCGGGAAGTACCGGCCCATGTGCCGGTTGTACTCCTCGAACGGTGCCGGCCCGTCGCCCACCACCTCGGCGTACGCGATGCTGAACGCCTCACGCATGACGGCCGAACTGTCGACGATGACGCCGTCGAGGTCGAACACGACCGCGCGGATCGGGCCGCGCGCCGGCGACGGCGGGGTCACCTCGACTGTGGACGATGGACGGCTCATGGCTGCTCCCGGAAGGGGTTGGGGCCGACGGTGGTTCTCACCCGGCGCGATGGCCCACCAGTGCGTGCTGGCGCTCCGGCCGGGTGGGCCGGGCGCACTGGTAGATCCGTTCGATGATGTCGATGGTCCGGCGGGCCTCGACGACGGCCGCGCCCCGGGCGGCCGGGTCGGCGAGCAGCCCGGGCAGGGCGTCGAGCTGGTGGTCGTACTCCGCGCCGATCGGCTCCCCGGGCAGCGGCAGCCGCGCGGTCCGGCCGTCGCGGGTACGCGTCAGCACCGGCGTGGGCTCCCGGTTGGGACTGAAGCCGAAGGTGCAGCGCAGCGTCGCCGACCCCGCGGCGCCGTGCACGGTGACGGTGGTGCGGTCCAGCGACTCGTGCGAGGCCCAGCAGGCGTGCAGGGCGACGGAGGCGCCGGTGTCGGTGAGCAGGAACCCCCGGGCGGTGTCCTCGACGTCGCCGGGAACGTGGCCTGCGGTGTCGGCCCCGCCGCGCCAGGCGGCGTGGGCGGCGCTGTCGTTGACGAAGTCGTCCGAGACGCTGCCGATCGCGTGAGTGACCCGGGCCGGGCCGAGCAGCGGCAGCACCGTGTCGAGCAGGTGCCAGCCGAGGTCCACCAGCGCGCCGCCGCCGGACTGGTCGCGGCGGGTGAACCAGCCGCCCGCGTCGGGCACCCCTCGGGCGCGAACCCAGGCCACATCGACGTGCCGGATCGGGCCCAGCCCGCCGGCCACGTCGGCCAGCGCCCGGATGTCGGCCCGGTACCGGGCGGCGCTGCCCGCCAGCAGCACCGCGCCGCCGTCGCGCTCCGCGTCGGCCAGGATGCCCGCCTCGGCGGAGGTCAGGCAGACCGGCTTCTCCAGGAACACCGGTACGCCCCGGCGCAGCAGCCGGACGGCGACGACCGCGTGCAGGTGGTTCGGTACGGCGACCACCGCCAGGTCGACCGTTCCGGCGGGCAGGTCCTCGACGTCGGCGTACGCGGACGCGACGGCGTGGGTGTCGTGGGCCTGATCGCGCACCACGGGCTGCGGGTCGACCACGGCGACCACCTCGAAGCCGGGGTGTGCGGCGAGCCGGGGCAGCCAGATCTCCCGCCCGGCCCAGCCGAGGCCGACCACCGCGACCCGCACCGGCCGGCCGGCCGGCGCCGGGGGCCGGGCCGTCATCCGGCGAGGACGTCGGCGAGCACGGCGGCGATCTCGTGCATCTGCTGCTCCGTGCCGAGCAGGGTGCGGTGGTGCAGCCAGACGCAGTCGGAGTGGATCTGCTCGGTGTTGGGGCAGCGGGCCGCGATCGCCTCTGCCGACTCGTCGGGCGCGGCGGCCATCCAGAAGCCCTCGCACCGGTAGATCGCCCGGAACGCCACGAACGCCGGGACGCCCCGGGCGATGAGCGCGTCCACCACGGCACGGCGGCGCTCGATACCGATCCCGGGGATACGGAACATCGCCATGTAGTGCGGGTTGCGGTCGGTGCGGGGGTCGGTCGCCTGCGGGACGACGCCCGGAATCTCGGCGAGCAGGCTCGACAGCAGCGGCCAGCGCTGCTCGCGCAGCGCGATCTGCTCGTCGAGGCGGGTCAGCTGGGCGCGTAGCACAGCGGCGGTGAACTCGCTCATCCGGTAGTTCGAGCCGGTGGTGCTGTGCAGGTACTCGCGGTCGGTGCGGGGCCGGCCGCAGCTGTGCACGAGGAATGCCCGCTCGCGCAGTTCCTCGTCGGGGAAGACGACCGCTCCGCCCTCGCCGGCGGTCATGAGCTTGCCGTTCTGGAAGCTGAAGGCGGCCACCGAGCCGAGCGCACCGGCTCGCCGGCCGCGCCACTGCGCACCGTGGGCGTGTGCCGCGTCCTGCAGCAGCGCCACCCCGGCGTCGGCGGCGAGCTTGTCGAGCGCGTCCATGTCGGCGAACTGCCCGGCCATGTGCACCGGCATGATCACCTTGGTACGCGGGGTCATCGCGGCCTCGACGGCGGCGGGGTCGACGCAGTAGGTGTCCAGGTCGACGTCGACCGGCACGGCGACCGCGCCGAGACGCTGCGCGGCCAGCGAGGACGAGATGAATGTGAACGCCGGGACGATCACCTCCGTACCGGGGCCGACGCCGAGCACCTCCAGCGCGACTTCCAGCGCGTGGGTGCCGTTGGTGACGGCAAGCGCGTGGGGGCTGCCGTGGTAGTCACCGAACTCCCGCTCGAAGGAGTCGACCTCACTGCCGCCCATCCGCCACCACTGACCCTGTTCGAGGGCGCGGATCAGTCCGGTTCGCTCTTCGTCGCCGTACTGCGGCCACTCGGGGAACTCGGACACCGTCGAGGGCTGACCACTCATGACTTCCCACTTCCCAACTCGGGCAGACCAGGGGCTTGGGCGGACCATCGGGCGGGACGACCCGAGACCGCCGGTGCGCGGTCCGGGCGCAGCGGCGCACCGGATGGCCGCGCGGTACGTGACGCCTCCGTCTGGAGCCGGCGGCGTCGCTTCAGCAGGGAGGACGGTAACCGACGCGGATACGCGGTCACCGCCCCTAACAGCCCCTAGCCACCCCTTAGTCCGCCCGCACGTCGGGCGCCGCCGGTTCGCCGGGAGCCGTCGGCGTAGTAAGACTGCGGTGACCAGTCATCAGGCTCTGCGGGACCAGGGCCGGGCCCCACGAGGTGAAGCGTGTCGGACGTACTGCTGCTGAACGGCCCGAACCTGGGCATTCTCGGCCGGCGGGAACCGGAGATCTACGGCACCGACACCCTCGAGGACATCGAACGCGCCGTCGGCGAGGAGGTCGCCGCCCGGGGCTGGGGTGTGGTCGCCGAGCAGCACGACTGCGAGGGTGCGCTGATCCGTACGATCCAGAACAGCTACGACACGGTGGGCGCGATCGTCAACCCGGGTGCCCTGATGATCGCGGGCTGGAGCCTGCGCGACGCGCTGGCCAACTACCCCCGGCCCTTCGTCGAGGTGCATCTGTCCAACGTGTGGGCGCGGGAGAGCTTCCGGCACGACTCGGTGATCGCCCCGCTGGCCAGCGGGGTGATCGTCGGGCTCGGAGCGCTGGGCTACCGGCTGGCCGCGCGCGCCCTCACCGCGACCGTCCGATGACGACCGGGCACCCCGCCGTCCGGTGCCGTGGGCGCCGGCGTGCCGGCGGTACGGTCGTCCGCACGTCCCGACTCTTCCCGAAGGACCTCACGTGGAGATTCCCGTCCTCGTCCTGACCCTCGTCCTCGCGGCCGTGTTCGTGGGCACCGCCGTGCCGAAGCTCACCGGGCAGGCACAGATGCGCGAGCGGATGGACCACCTCGGCGTCTCGCCGGGGCTGACCCGCGTGCTGGGGGTGCTGGAACTCGCCGCGGTCGCCGGGCTGCTGCTCGGCCTGCTCTGGCCGCCCCTCGGCATCGCGGCGGCGATCGGTCTCGCCCTGCAGATGACGGGCGCGGTCGTCTACCACGCCCGGGCGAAGGACCCGGCCGCGACGATCCTGACGCCGGTGATCTTTGCCGTGGCCGCCCTGGCGCTCGTCTACCTGCACGTGCGGCTGGGCTGAGGCCGGCCGTGTCCGGTCCGCAGCGCCACGGCGGCGTCCTCGGCATCGACGTCGGCGGCACCAAGGTCGCGTTGCACGCGGAGGCACCCGGGCGGCCGGCGTACGACCGGACCTTCCGCTGGCCCCGTGGGGCCGCCGACCCCGCCGACGACCTGACGGTGCTGGCCGTCGAGGTGGACCGGCTGCTCGACCGGTGGGGACCGGTGGACGCGGTCGGGGTGGCCATGCCGGCGACCACTGACACCGGGGGCACCGTCACCACCTGGCCTGGGCGCCCCGGTTGGGCGGGCCTCGACCTCACCGGCGCGCTGCGCCGCCTCTTTCCCGACGCGGCGACCGCCGTCGCCGACGACGGTGATCTCGCCGCCCTGGCCGAGGCGCGCTGCGCCGGCGCGGACGACGTGGTCTACCTGGGCGTCGGCACCGGGATCGGCGGCGGCGTCGTGCTGGCCGGCCGGCCGGTGCCGGGCCGGTCCTCCGCCGAGATCGGCCACATGGTCGTCGCCCTCGACGGTGAGCGCTGCGACTGCGGCCGGCACGGCTGCCTCCAGTCCGTCGCGTCCGGCCCCGCCACCCTGCGCCGCGCCGCCGCCCACCGGGGCGGCGAGGTGGGCTTCGATGACCTACGGGCCGGACTCGACGGGCGCGAGCCCTGGGCGGTGGCGGCGGTCGAGGAGAGCTGCCGGGCGCTGGCGGCGGCGGTGGTGAGCCTCGGCGAGATCCTCGATCCGGCGCTGGCAATCGTGGGCGGCGGGTTCGCCGCCGGACTGCCCGGCTTCGTGCCGCTCGTCGCGCAACGGGCACGCCGCGCCGGCCGGCCCGGGCGCCCGGCGCCACCGGTGCAGCCCGCCGCCCTCGGCGGGCTGTCGTCCCTGCACGGCGCGGTGGAGCTGGCTCGTGACCTGACCGGCACGCCGGCTCCCGCGCGCCCCGTCCCCATCGCGTAGAGGAGAGCAGCATGGTCAGGATCGGTGTCATCGTCGGCAGCACGCGACCCGGCCGCAAGGCCGACGCCGTGGCCCGCTGGGTGCGCGACGTCGCCGCCAAGCGGGGCGACGCCACTGTCGAGCTGGTCGACATCGCCGACTACGCCCTGCCACACTTCGACGAGGTGCTGCCGCCGTCGATGGCGCCGTCGCGACGCCCGGCCGTGCGCCGCTGGGCGACGACCGTGGCCGGGTTCGACGGCTTCGTCTTCGTCACGCCGGAGTACAACCACTCCATCCCGGGCGCGCTGAAGGATTCCCTCGACTTCCTCTACCAGGAGTGGCAGCACGCCGCCGCCGGCCTCGTCAGCTACGGCGTGCACGGCGGCACCCGGGCGGCGGAGCACCTGCGGCTGGTGCTCGGGCAGCTCGGCGTCGCCGACGTCCGCTCCCAGGTCGCGCTCTCGCTGACGACCGACTTCGTCAACTTCCGCGACTTCCGGCCGGCCGCGCACCACGAGCAGGCCCTCGGCACCATGCTCGACGAGGTGGTCGCCTGGGCCGGCACACTGCGGACGCTGCGCCGGGCCTGACGCCGCTGCGGCTGCGCGGGCCGGCGACCGGGCTCGGGCACCGGCGTCGACCCGCCCGGCCCCGGCACGGCACGGCACGACACGGCGGGAAACGAGCCCGCATCGGCCACGGCGGAGGACGAAGGGACACCCTGGAGCGACGCCCGCCGTCGTAGGCCGGGCCGACCCCGCGCAGTGCGGCGACCGCCACCGCGAGACCACCGGCGGTGGTGGCCTCCACCCATGATCGGCTGTCCTCTGTCACCGCTGCGGCATGGCACGATGGCCGTGTCCTGCGCCGCCGGTGGCCGGGCACGACACTGATGGAGTCGGGATGTCAGAACCGGCCGGCACGCCGGTGCCAGGATTGGCGAAGCTGTGGACGTACGACCCGGTCACCGCCGGCCGGTATCGGCTGCTCGGCCGGCTGGGCGCGGGTGGGCAGGGGGTCGTCTACCTCGGTGAGGACGACGCTGGTGACCGCGTCGCGGTCAAGATGGTCAACGTCGATCTGACTGATCCACGGGCGCGGTCGCAGTTCGTGAAGGAGATCGCCGCCGCGCGCCGGGTCGCTCCGTTCTGCACCGCGCAGGTGCTCTTCGCCGAGGTCGACGGCGAGCGTCCCTACGTGGTCAGTGAGTTCATCGAAGGCCCGACCCTGCACCGGCACGTCCGCGAACACGGCCCGGTGACCGGCAACGCCCTGCACCGGCTCGCGGTCGGCACTGTCACCGCGCTCGCCGCGATCCACAGTGCCGGCGTGGTGCACTGCGATCTGAAGCCGGACAACGTGGTGCTGGGCAAGGACGGCCCCAGGGTGATCGACTTCGGCATCGCTCGCGCGCTGGGCGTGACCGAGACGGCGTCCAGCCGGGTCATGGGGACCACCGCGTACATGGCACCCGAGCGGTTCCGCAACGACGCGGTCGGTCCGCCCTGCGACGTCTTCGCCTGGGCGGCCACGATCGCGTTCGCTGCCGGTGGCCGGCCACCCTTCGGCAATGATTCGCTCTTCGCCGTGATGCACCGGGTGCTGCACGATCCGCCCGACCTGCCGGCGTTGCCTCCCGTGCTGGACGAGCTGATCCGGGAGTGCCTGGCGAAGGATCCGGCGGATCGGCCGGGTGCCGAGCAGGTGCTGGTGCGGCTGCTGCGGCAGGACGCCACGGCCACCGTGCCGCTACGTCGGGAGAGCCTGCTCGAGGTCGGCAACGAGACCGCGGGCACACCGACGCCGAACCATCCCCTTCCCCGGATCACGCCGACGGCACCGCAGCCGCGCCCGACGCAGCCACAGCCACAGCCGACGGTGCCGACCCAGGCCCGGCCGACGCAGCCGGCACACCCACAGATGACGACCCAGCCGGCGTACCTGCCGGCGACGGAGCCCGGCGTCGGCAACGGGTCCGGCGGCGCGTTGCGGCGACTGCGTCGTGAGGCCCTCGACGCCTGGGGCATCTCGACAGCGCTCTTCCTCGGCTCGGCCGGCGCCGCCGCCGGCTACGTCGCGTCGAGCGCGATCGGCCCGGCCGCCGCAGCCGGGGCGGTCGCCTTCGTCGTGGTCTACCTGGTCCGGCTGCTGGTCGCTACGGCGGTCGGGGGACGGTCCGACCGCCCGTGACGCCGCGGCAGGGGTCCGGGTCGCCGGCTGGCGCCGGATCGATAGGTTGACGGCCATCAGCCCCCGCCGAGGAGGACGCCCCGATGACCCCATCCGTTACCCGCACGCGGCAGTGGTTGCCCTACACCGCCGCCGTCACCGCCGGGCTGGTGGTCATCGCCGGGGCGTTCGTGTTCGTCCAGCAGCGCGATGCGGGCAGCGAGGTGCCCCGCACCGACTGCGCCACCACCCTCCAGGTCAACTCGTCGACGGAGAAGGCGGCGCTGCTGGTCGACCTGGCCGAACGCTACAACCGCAGCAGCCGGTCGATCGACGGCGGTGGCTGCGCCCAGGTGCACGTCAGCGCGCTCAACTCGGGCCAGGCCACCGAGGCGCTGGCCACCGGCTGGACCCGCACCGGCCTGCCGCAACCACAGGTCTGGCTGCCGACGTCGAGCCTGTGGACCGGCCAGCTCCGGCTGCTCGACCAAGCCGCCGGGCGAGCACCGCAGACCCCGGACCGCTACCCGTCGATCGCCAACAGCCCACTGGTGATCGCGATGCCGCAGCCCAAGGCCGAACTGATACGCCGGCGCGGGCCGCTGGGCTGGGGCGAGATCCTGGGCCTGTCCGGGCGGGACGGGTGGGCGGGCTTCGGCAAGCCGGAGTGGGGCCGCTTCACCTTCGGCAAGGACAACCCCAACCTGTCCACCTCCGGGCTGGCGGCGACCATCGCCACCTACTACGCGGCGGTGCAACGGTCCAGCGACCTGACCCGGTCCGACCTTGCCGACCCCGCGGTCACCCAGTTCGTCCGCCGGATCGAGGCCAATGTGTCGCACTACAGCGACGATTCGGTGGACCTGCTGCGCAGCCTCGCCGAGGCGGACCTGGCGGGCGGCGCGGGCAGTACGGACGACATGAGCGCCATCGTCCTCCAGGAGGAACTCGTAGACCTCTACAACACGGGTGCGCTGAGCCCTCGGCAGGACGGGCAGGAGCGGGGCCGCAGGCCGAACGTCCCGCTGGTCGCCGTCCACCCCGAGGAGGGCACGTTCAACCTGGACCACCCGTTCGTGGTGCTGCCCTCCGCCGACGAGCGGCAGCGGGCGGCGGCGACCGACTTCCTGGCCTTCCTGACCGAGGACGCCCAGCAGGAGAGCTTCGCCCGCCTCGGCTTCCGGGACCACGAGCGCCGAGCCTCGGCGGAGCTGCTCGCCAACGTCGGCGCCGAGCCCACCGGCGGGCTGAGCTACTTCGAGCCCCCGGACCCGCAGGTGGTCGGCGCGATGCTGGACGGCTGGCGGACGCTCCGCAAGAAGGCCAACATCCTGATAGCCCTGGACACGTCCGGGTCCATGCAGGCGATGGTCGGCACCCGCAGCCGCTTCCAGGTCGCCTCAGCAGCGGCGGGCAAGGGCCTCGCGCTGCTCAACACCGAGGACCGGGTGGGTCTCTGGTCGTTCTCCTCGGAGACCCCGAAGCGGCCGAAGAGCCCCTACCGAGAGGAGATCCCTCTCGGCGAGTTCGACCAGAAGCGGATCAACAGCAAGATCGCCGGCCTGCACGTCGACGGCGGCACCGCGCTCTACGCGACGGTCCGGGCCGCACACCGAGAGCTGCTCGACCGGTACGACCCACAGCGGATCAACGCGATCGTCGTGCTGACCGACGGCAAGAACGAGTACCGGCAGGACAACGACCTGGCCCGCCTGCTCACCGAGGTCGCCCTGGACCCGCGGCGTCCGGTGAAGGTGTTCTGCATCGCCTTCGACCGGGAGTCGGACTTCGCCACCCTGGACCGGATCGCCAAGGCATCGTCGGGCAAGGCCTTCGACGCGACCGATCCCGCCAAGATCGACGAAGCGTTCGTGAAGCTGGTCAGCAGCTTCTGACGCCGTCGCGCCCCGCTCGCCACGAGCCCGCGGCGCGACCGACGGTCTCCGCAGCCGCGCCGGTAAACAGCGCCGGCCGGAGTAGGGAGTACCCCGACACCGGACCGGTCCGCCGACGCCCTGACCTCGGCGTACAACGGGTGCCGGGCCTGGTGCCGGAGTCGGGGCGTGCCCGGCCGCCGCGAGAGGCACCGGTCGCCTGGGGCGTGGCCGGGCCCCGCCCGGTCGTGAGCCAGCGGGGCGGGCTGCCCGCTCAGGCTCCCGGCGCGACGACCAACCGCTCCGCGGCGACCTGCGCCGCGTCGGTGCGTACGACGCCGGCGAACTCGCGGGCGCGGGCGGCCACCTCCGGCCGCAGCGCGGCGCCCAGAGCCTCGGTCAGCGACTCGACGGTCGGCACGGAGCCGGGGTGTGCGGCGCCGATGCCGAGCGCGGACACCCGGCGCGCGAAGTAGTGCTGGTCGTACACCTGCGGTACGACGACCTGCGGCGTCCCGGCCCGCGCGGCCGTGGTCGTGGTGCCCGCGCCGCCATGGTGGACAACCACGGCCACCTCCCGGAACAGGTCCTGCTGGTTCACTTCGCCGACCACCAGGCAGTCGGGTGACCGGTCGACCGGCGAGAGCGGTGCCCAGCCCCGGGAGACGACCAGCCGGCAACCGACCGCGCGCACGGCCCGCACGGCCGTCTCCAGCAGACCCGGGGGTGCGGCGACGCTGCCGAATCCGACGTAGACGCACGGCCCGCCGGCGTCCAGGAAGGCCGTCAGCTCGGCGGGCAGGGCCCGCTTGTCGGGCAGGAGCCAGGCGCCCGGTTGGTAGACGGCCGGATCGGCGACGTCCGGCCAGGGTGCCAGGGTCGGGTCGGTGGCCAGCCACGGCCGGTCGGTGTGGATGTGGTCGCTGACGTCGTCGACCGTGCCCAACCCCACCGCCGACCGTAGCGCGTTGAGGGGCGCGGCGAAGGTGTCGTTGACGTGCCGCAGGTTGGCGGCCCACAGGTCGCTGTTGTCGGCCGACGCGGGCGCCGGGACCTCCCCGAGCACCGGCAGCGGCAGCGGGGGGTGGTGGGGTGAGGGAAGGGCCGCCGGGCAGAGCGCCGCGAAGACGTACGGGATGCCGCGCTTCTCCGCCACGGTGCGGGCGGCGATCTGGAGGCCCGTCGACGCGACGAGGACGTCACAGTCCCGGGCTGCGGCCGACAGCACCTCGAACTGGATGCCGATGGAGGACTCGGCGAGCTTGCGTACCTGCGCGGGCGAGGGTCTTGGCACGGCGGCCCGCGACCTGGGCGCCGCCGACCTGCGCCAGGGCGGGCCGACGGGCACGAAGGGAATCCTGAAGCTGGCCACCCAGCGGGCGAAGTCGGGCGGGGCGCAGAGGCGGACCTGATGGCCGAGGGCCGTCAACCGCGACGCGAGCGCCACCAGTGGTTGGACATCGCCGCGCGACCCGAGAGTCGACAGCAGTACGCGCATGATACTCGCCTTTCCGTCTGTTGCGCCGGATCCGGGCGTGGTTGGGCCAGGCCCGACAGCGTTGTCGGGCCTGGCCGCACCGTCGATCTGCTATCCCCGCGTCGTGGAGCGCCCCGGTACCAGGGCAGCGGGTCGCGCCCTGGCGGCGGTCTGAGCGGGTACCCGGCGCGCGGTGCCGGGCGCGGGTCGGAGGGGCCGCAGGATCAGTACGTGGCCGAGCCCCTCGACCGCGCGCAGCTCGGCCGTGCAGGCCGCGGCCTGCGCCTGGCGCAGGTAGTCCAGCGTCTGCGGGTCGGCGGCGCACATCCCCGGCGTCGAGTCGGCGGTGGCGACCAGGTGGACCTCGCCGGCCAGCAGCAGCGAGGCCGAGATGAACTGGCAGAGTTCCGGCCACAGCAGGTACCGCCAGAAGTCCACGCTGATCACCGCGTCCAGGCTGCCCGGCGGCATGGGCGGGGCGACGCCGAGCAGGTGGAAGTTGGTCCGCCCGATGGGTGCGGCGTAGTCGAAGGTCAACGCCGAGGTGGGCAACCCGGAATCGGCGCGGCCGGTGCCGATCCAGAGCGTGCGGTGCCCCCGCACCTGGCCGGCGAGGCGCGCGGCGGCGGGCCCGATGGCGCAGGCCGACCGCTCGACGCACTCGTCGATGAGCGCGCGATAGTGCAGGATGCGCCGGATCGCCTCGTACCCCATGACGGCGGTGAGGAACTCCCACTCCAGGCACGGATAGAGCCGGGCCGCCTGCTGGAAGTTGGCCTTCATCTCCATCCAGTTGCGGGTGATGTTCTTGTGGTGCGGCAGGTGGACGACCCGGGCGTCGTCGTCGTAGCCGAAGTTGACGCCGTCGGGGAGGCTGCGGTCGACGCGGTAGAACAACTCGACGTCCTCCACGCCGTAGCTCAGACCGAACGCCTCGCGGTAACCACCGACCTGCGCGAAGTGCGCGCTGGACAGCGAGATGTTGTGCGTGTAGGCGATGACCCAGCCGGCCCGGAGCCACTCGCCCCCGTCGTCGGGAAGCCCCGTGGCGAACCGCAGGTCGCCGCCGTGCGGGAAGGCGCGTGCGACCGCGTGCGGCTCCCCGGCCAGCACTGCCGGCAGGTCAGCGAGGCCGATCTCGTCCCGCCGGCCGATCAGCACCGCCGCGTTGCCGGGCACGCTGTGCCAGGCCAGGTGCCGCTCCAGCAGGTCGGGCACCGCCCACGAGTCGGCGTCGAGGAAGACCAGCAGAGGTGCACAGGCACGGCGCGCCCCCTCGTTGCGGGCGACGGAGCGGCCCTTGCGCTCGGCGAGTTCCAGCACGTGCAGGCGAAGACCGGCGCCCTCGGCGAGCGCCTCGGCGTACCCGTCGGACGAGCCACCGTCCCGGACCACGATCACCTCGAAGCGTTCCGGCGGCAGCGTCTGCCGGGTCAGCGCCCGGAGAGTCAGCGCGAGGCACTGCGGATCCTGGTAGGTCGGCATCACCACGCTCAGCGCCGGAGGGTTGGTGGGCAGCGACATGGCGATCCTCTCCGTCAGACGATCTTGCCGTCGGGGGCGGCGACATCGTCAGACGATAACGCTCCGCGACGACATCATCACGCATCAATAGGGGTCTATAGGGGTGCACTGTCCCAACACGACAGTCGCCGCCTGACCGGACGTACCCACGCCCAGGAGCAGCAGCCGCGACAGGAAGCAGAGGGTTGGATCAACCCGATTCGGCTGGCGAACTCAGGTACGCCTGGCAGGTTGCGGCTGTCGCGGCCGAGGAGTTCGGTGGTGAGTTGCTGCGCCCATGGCCGGCAGCGAACCTGCTGCGGGGTGCCTCGCTCGGCAGCAAGCAGCGCCTGGAATGTCGCCTGCGGCCGTGTAGTGCCAGCGCTGCGTCTTCCCAGTAGCGGGCTCGGCACTCCGGCATGACGATCCGGGCTGGGTCGACCTGCCGTGCGTAGCGCTGCGTGCAGTGCCACCGCGTCACCATCCGGTCGTGACATCTCGACATACGGCGCCCGCACCTCGACGCCCCGCCGGAGCCTGCCCCGCGGGTGCGAAGTACCGCGTCAGCGGCTCGTGCGTCGCAAGGCCGGTCCGCTGGCGGAAAGGAAGTCCTCCAGCGTCCTCGGCGCCGCGCCGGTGACGCGGGCGACGGTATCGGTCACCACCGCGAACCCGCCGGCGCGTACGCGCTCGAACGTCAGCCTGTTGAGGTCTCGTTCGAAGCCCTCGGTCCCGGCCACGGCCTCGTCCACGGTCAGGTCCCGGTGGACCACCGGGTGTCCCGCCGCGTCGGAGAGCAACTCCGCGGTACGCGGCAACGACAGGCTCGCCGGACCGGAGAGCTCGTACGTCCGTCCGGCGTGCCCGTCCTCGATCAGTGCCCGCCCGGCGACCGCGGCGATGTCGCGGGCGTCGATCCAGGCCATCTCGGCGCCACCGCTGGGGAACGGCAACTCCCCCGAGTCGGCGATCTGGTGCCGGTAGAAGCGTGGGTCGGTGAAGACCTGCATGAACCAGCCCGGCCGCAGGATCGTCCAGGGGCGGCCACTACCGCGTACCGCGCGCTCGACGCTCGGCGCCCAGCCGGCCGGGTAGTCGGAGCCCGGGTGACCGCCGTCCTTGTCGGACAGCAGGACCACCCGCGTCGAGGGCGCGGTCTGCGCCACGAGCGCCCCGACGAGTTCGGGTGCGTCCGGGCGGTCCGGTCGGACCACGTACACGGCGTCGACGCCGTCGGTCGCCGTCGCCCACCCGGCGGGCTCGTCCCAGGAGAAGGCGACGGGGTGGACGCCGTCGATGCCGACGGTGGACGGATCACCACTGCCGCCGAGCACCTCGACGCCCTGCCGTGCCGCGAGCGACTCCGCCAGCGGAAGCCCCGTCTTGCCTCGGACCCCGGTCACCAGCACCCGGGTCACGTCGTCTCCGGTCGATTTCCGCTGCATCGTGAGCTCCTCTGGTTCGCTACCCGGGTGACACCGCGGACGGCCTCGACCGGTCGAGCGCCGGTCACAACCAGTCGTGTTCGCGGGCGTAACGCGCTGCTTCGTGGCGGGTCCGGGTCTGGGTCTTACGCATGGCGTTGGACAGGTAGTTGCGCACGGTGCCCGGCGCGAGGTGGAGCTGGGTGGCGATGTCGGCCACCGAGTAGCCCTCGCCGGTGACCCGCAGCACGTCGATCTCACGGTCGGTCAGCGGGCAGTCCTCGGTGACCGCGAGCGCTGACACATCCGGGTCGATCCAGCGTTTACCCTCGTGCAGGGTGGCGATGACCGAGGTGATGTGGGCCGGCTCGGCGGACTTGCTGACGAAGCCCTGGATGCCGAGGCGTAACGCCTTGCGCAGCACGCCGGGCCGGGCGTGCCGGGTCAGCATGAGGATCACCTGTTCCGGCCGCGCGCGACGGATCTCGGCGACCGCCTCGAGCCCGTCCATGCCCGGCATCTCCAGGTCGATGACCAGCACGTCGGGCCGTTGCCTCAGAGTGGCCTCGACGGCCGTCCGCCCGTCCTCGGCCTCGGCGAGGACGGTGATCTCGCCCTCCATCGGCAGCAGCGCGGCCAGGGCGGTGCGCAGCAGGACCTCGTCGTCGGCGAGCACGATGGTGGTCATCGGCTGTCCCCCTCCGATGCTGCCGGGGACGCATCGAGGAGAACCGGCGGGAAGACCGCGGCTGTCAGGAACCGCCCGTCGGCCAGTTCGACGGTCAGCTCGCCTCCGTCGTCCGCCACCCGTTGCCGCAGCGCGGAGAGCCCTCTGAGCTTCGGCGGGGAGTCGGCGTTCACCCCGTCGTTCACGATGGTGATGCCCGACTCGGCGAGGGTGATCTGCACCCGGGTGGCCTGCGCGTGCCGCAGGATGTTCGTGGTCGTCTCGCGCAGCACCTGCCCGAGCAGTTCGCTGACGCGTGCGTCGACCTCGGCCTCCCGGGTCACCCGGACGCGGATACCCGCCGCCTCGAACAGGTTCTTCGCGTTCTCGATCTCCGCGGTGAGGTTGAGCCGCCGTTGGCCGTTGGCGAGGTCCTTGGTCTGCGTGATGGTGTCGCTGACCAGCGCGTACGTCTCCCGCAGTTCCTTCTCCGCCCGATCGGTGTCCCGGAGCAGCAGCTTCTGGGCCAGCGCGATCTTCAGCTTGACCACGTGCAGGGTGTGGCCCTGGATGTCGTGCAGGTCGCTGGCGAACCGGACGCGTTCCCGGACCACGGCGAGTTCGGCCTCGCGCTCTCGGGTCTGTTCGAGTTCGCGGATGAGGTCGTAGAACCGCTCCCCCAGCACCGTGAGGGCCGTCACCACCACGGTGAGGCCCGTCGGGACGAGGACGTAGGCGACCAGGACGCCCACGGTGTCGTCGCGCTGCACCAGCAGCCGCGCCGCCCCGACGGCGGCGACGTAGGCGAACAGCGCGGCCATCGCCCGGGACCGATGCCGCCCGACCTGGCGCATGGCGAGCGAGCCGACGGCGCAGATGCCCCAGTACGCGTTGGGACTGCCGGTCACCAGCACTCCCAGTGGCCACACCGCTCCGGCGACGACCACGCAGGGCAGGGCGAACCGGGCCAGGTCGTTGGCCGCCCACCGTTCGAAGGCCACCAGGGCCGCCACCGCCCCCGGCGCCAGGACGAGGACGTGCCACCAGGCACGCGCGTCCATGTAGAGCAGAATCACGGCGGCGAAGACCACCGGCGGCAGTGAGGTGACGAGGTTGAGCCGGCGCAGCCTTCTCTGCGTCGAGGCGGTGAAGCGCGGCGCCGGTGCGGTCACCCTCCCAGTATCCGGCGACCGCCGGCCTCGACCAGTGACATCACGTCACATCCGGTCGTGACACCACGCCACTGACCGTCCGGCCGGCTCCGCGCTGTCATAGGTGCATGTCCACCACACCTGTGATCGACGTCGACCGTCTGAACCTGACCTACGGTGACTTCCACGCCGTCAAGGACCTGTCCTTCCAGGTGCGCCCCGGTGAGCTCTACGCGCTCCTGGGCACCAACGGAGCCGGCAAGACCTCGACCCTGGAGGTCGTCGAGGGCCACCGCAGGCAGACCTCCGGCACCGTACGCGTCTTCGGGCACCGCCCCGATGATCGGCGAGCGGTCCGTCCCCGGATGGGCGTCATGCTCCAGGAGAGCGGTTTCTCCCCGGACCTCACGGTTCGTGAGTCGGTCGGCCTGATCGGTCGGCTCAGCGGACGCACCGACGACGTCGACCGGGTACTCGACCTGGTCGACCTCACCGACCGGGCCGGCCGACGGGTGGCACAGCTGTCCGGCGGGGAGAAGCGGCGGCTGGACTTCGCCACCGCCGCCTACGGCACCCCGGAGCTGATCGTCCTGGACGAGCCGACCACCGGCCTGGACATCTCCTCCCGCGACGCCGTCTGGACGACTGTGGACCGGCTCCGCGAGAACGGCGCCACCATCGTGCTCACCACGCACTACCTGGAGGAGGCACAGCAGCGCGCCGACCGCATCGGGCTCATGCACCAGGGCACCCTGCACCGCGAGGGCACCGTGTCCGAGCTGACCCGAAGCCTGCCGGCCGTCATCAACTTCTCGCTGTCGGCGGCGGTGCCGACGCTGCCGCTGCCGGCCGCGGTCGACGGCGCCGGGAAGGTCCGGGTCGAGACCTTCGCCCTGCAGAAGGACCTGCACGTCCTGCTCCGGTGGGCCCAGGACCACGCCGTCGAGCTGCAGGGACTGGAGGCCGGGCCGACCCGCCTCGACGACGTCTTCCGCGCCCTCGACAACTGACCCTCCGCCCGACAGGAGCACCACCGTGTTGTCCATCGCCGCCAGCGAACTGATCCAGATCCTCCGCAACCGGCTGGTACTGGTCACCAGCCTCATCATCCCGTTCGCCGTCTCCGTCCTCTTCGTCCGCCAGCACGAGACGTTCGCCGCCATCGGCAGCCTCGGCTACGTCGCGGCGATCGTCCTGTTCACCGTCGCCGCTTTCGGGCTCTACGCCACCGCGGTCACCACTCTGGCCTCCCGGCGCCAGAACCTGTTCCTCAAACGACTGCGCTCCACCGCGGTCGCCGACTCCACCATCCTGGCCGGCCTGCTGCTGCCGCCCACCACGATCGCGGTGGTGCAGGTGGCCGCGATCCTGACCGCGCTGGCCGTCGTCGCCGGCGGGCCGGCCAACGCCGCCCTGCTCGTGCTCGCGGTCCTCGCGACCCTGACGATGATGATCGGCCTGGCCCTGGCCACCGCCGGCCTGACCAGTTCCCCCGAACACGCCCAGGTCACCACCCTGCCCGTTACCCTCGGCGTGATCGCCGTGGCCACCTGGGTGGGCATCAGCGGCACCGCGGACCTCGCCTGGCTCAAACGGCTGCTGCCCGGCGGCGCCGCCACCGAACTGACCAGGAACGCCTGGAACGGCGGCGTCGCCGTGGCCGACTCCCTGCTCCTGCTCGCGCCCACCCTGGGCTGGGTCGCCGTCGCCGTCGTCCTCGCCACCCGACTCTTCCGCTGGGAGCCCCGCCGATGACCACCGCCCCCTCGGAGCGCCCGGCCCCTCCGACCCTGGTGGAGGATCTCCTCCTGCTGCTCTTCCAGCCCGCGTCCGGGACCGTCGCGGGTGAGAACACGCTCTTCTACGTCCTCGGCGGCGCCGTCCTCGCCGACCTCGCCCTCGGCGACCACCTGACCACGGCGGCCCGGGGCCGGATCAGCGTGGTCGGTAGTCCACCGCCGGACGGTCTCCTCCGTCCGGCGTGGGACTACCTCGCGGAAAAACCGAGGGGAGTGCAGACGGTTCTCGCGGCGATCGGCCCCACCCTGCGCGAGCCGGTGTTGCAGCAGCTCATCGCGCGAGGCGACATCGACCGGCAGCCGCACAAGGTGCTCGGCCTGTTCCGGTCCACGGCCCTGCGGGAAGGACGGACCGAACGCCGGGCGCGGCTCCTCGCCGACGTCCGGCAGGCGCTCGTCGACGGTGTGCAGCCGACGGCCCGGGTCGCCGCGCTGGCGGCCCTGCTCTCGGCGAGCGGAACCCTCCCGCAGTTCCACCGCGAGATCCCCTGGACCTCGTCGGTGATCACGCGGGCGAAGGAACTCGAACGCGGCGACTGGGGCGCCGAAGCGACGGCGCAGGCCGTGACCCGCACCGTGACGGCCACTGTCGTCAACAGCGTCATCGTGGCCATCACCGTGCTTCCGCGAAGCTAGTGACGAGAGAGAGACCCAGATGACCGTGGAACTCATGCACCCGGACGGACTGCTCAGGCAGACCGACTACTCGCCGGTCGCCGTCGCGACCGGATCCCGGCTGGTTCTGCTGGCCGGGCAGGCCGGCGTAACCCCGGACTTCAAGCCCGCCGCACCGGATCTGGCCGGTCAGACCCACGCCGCGTTGCACAACATCATCATCGGTGTCAGAGGCGCGGGCGGGGACACCGGTGACCTTGCCCGACTGACCTTCTACGTCGTGGACTGGGCCCCGGAGAAGTGGGACGAGTTGCTCGCCGGCATCGCGCGGGCGCAACAGGACGAGGGTCTGCCCGCGCCGGCTCCGCCCATCACCGTCATCGGCGTACAGGCTCTCTTCACGCCCGAGTTCGTCGTGGAGATCGAAGCGACAGCGGTCCTCGGCTGAGTGCCGAGTCCTCGTCAGGTTGAGCCGCCCCGCTTTTATGGAGCTTCTTGACATGGTCTGATGGCCGTGGGGGAGGAAGTCGTCCGTGGCAGCACCGAAGAAGTACCCCGATGAGCTACGTCAGCGCGCTGTGCGTCTGTACCGGGAGTCGGATCCGAAGCCCGTGATCCGGCGCCTGGCCGAGCAGCTCGGCGTGCATCACGAGGCGCTCAGGAACTGGATCCGCCAAGCCGAGGCTGATACGGGTGAGCGTCACGACCGGCCGACCGGCGAGATGGCCGAGGAGAACCGCCGGCTGCGCAGGGAAGTCACTGAGCTGCGGCGGGCGAACGAGATCCTGAAGGCCGCGAGCGCGTATTTCGCGGCGGAGTTCGACCCGACCCGGCGATTTTCATGAGGCTCGTCCACGAACACCGTGACCAGTTCGCGGTCGCGCTCCTGCTACCGGTCCTGAACATCGGCGCCTCGACCTACTACACGTGGCTCAAGCAGGCCGAGCAGCCCTGCAAACAGGACGTCGTCGACCTGGGGTTGATCTCCAACATCCACGAGATCTGGGAGACAACCCGACGCACCCACGGCGCGGACCGGGTCCACCGGCAGCTACGCCGTGACGGCATCCGCGTGGGCCGCAAGCGCGTCGAGCAGCTGATGGCCGCCCACGGCTGGCAGGAGGCGTTCCTGCACCGGGGCTGGCGCGGCGGCTCCACGAAGCAAGATCCCCGACACACGCCGGCGCCGGATCTGGTCAACCGGCAGTTCACCCCCGACGGGCCGAACCGGCTCTGGGTCGCCGACGCCACCCGCATCCCCCGCGGCGAGGGCGTGTTCTGGTTGGCTGCGGTCCGCGACGTGTTCTCCCGCCGGATCGTCGGGTGGAAGACCTCCGACCGCTGTGACACCGGCCTGATCCTCGCCGCCCTCGAATACGGCATCTGGTCGCGCGACGTCCGCGACGGTCAACTGATCCACCACACGGACAGGGGATCGAACTACACGTCGTTTCGCTTCGCGGAACGCTTACAGGACAACGGAACCCTGCCGTCAATGGGCTCCGTCGGCGACTCCTACGACAACGCACATCGCCGCCTGCCGGCCGCACAGAATCTCGTCTACCGATGCCGGTGGCGCGACAGCGCTGGTGAGAAGGCCGTCACGCCATCGCAGGGAGCGCCGTCGCCGGAGGTACCAACACCGACTGACGCTTCTGCGTGATCTTAACGGATCCGATTGCCGTTTGCACCAGGGGTGGACAGTTGACTCCAACTGGATGCCACAGCAGTAAGAGGCCGGCCGACGTGCGACCCGTCAGAGGACGCCGCGCCGGCCGGGTCCGCCTCACCTGAGGTACCCCCTACCTCGCGGACATCTTCACGATAATGAGTTCCGCTTCGGATGTCATCCGCCGTTCGAGCCGACACAGAAGGCCCCCGTGGAGGCGTGGAACACCTCCGACTGTTGACGCACCTTGCGACTACGTGGTGTGCTCGCACGGTAACGGTAACGATGGTCGTTTCAGGTTCCTGAGGAGGATCATGTCTCTCACCGTTCCACCAACCCTGCTCGAAGCCGCCGAAGCGGGCCCCGTGGACGACGCCGACTTCGTCGCCTGCGTCCGCGACTCCCTGCCGTACGCCTGGAAGACCGTGTCCCGGGTGGTCGAGGAGTTGGGGTCCTCCACCGCCGACTTCACCGACAACGTCGTGCCCCCGCCCACCGAGACCGAGCGCGGTCAGCTGTTGCGGGCGCTGGCCAGCGATGCGATCCGCTCGGGCCTGGAGCGCCACTTCGGGGTGAAGCTGGCGTTCCAGAACTGCCACCGGGTGGCGGCGTTTCGATTGAGCGCCGTCGACTCCGACGCCTATCGCAGGTTCGTCTCGACCCGCGGGCAGTTGCTCAACCAGTCACCTGAGCTGCGCAACTGCTGACCACCACACTGCCGGAGGTCCCGGCGGGCAGGTCCAGGCTCACCTGCTCCTGCGCGCCGGGCATCCGGCCGGCGAAGGACAACGCCGGCGGAGCCGGTGGCCGGGATCGTCGAGCGCCACTTCATCCCTGCGGAACGGTCACCCGTCAGGGCTTGGCGACCGGCTCAGGGAAACCGTCCCGAGCTGGACGGCGGCAACCTGGCCCGCCGCCCGGCTCGACGGCGACGACCCGGTCCACCCGACCACGCTGCCGCACCATGAACCGATTCCCCAGACAGGTGCCGGACGGCCGGTAGGTGCGCGCCTTGCGTGTGGGCATTCCGGCGGCGAGCGCATCCGCCGCAGGACGGCGTTCAGGTGGCGCAGGCGCCACAGACTCCAAAAATCTCCATGGTGTGACCGACATCGGTAAAACCGTGCTGGCTGGCGACCTGGTCGGCCCACCGCTCCACGGCCGGTCCCGCGACCTCGACCGTGCGACCGCACTCGCGGCACACCAGGTGGTGATGGTGACGGCTCTGACTGCACCGCCGGTACAGCTGCTCTCCACCCGGCAGCTTGGTGGAGTCCAGTTCGCCGGTGTCCACCAACAGCTGCAGGGTCCGGTAGACGGTGGTCAGGCCCACGCGCGCGTGGCGATCCAGCAGCATCTGATGCAACTGCTGGGCGCTGTGGAAGCCGTCGACCTCGCGCAGCAGCGCCAGCACCTCGGCACGCTGGCGGGTGTTGCGGGTCATGCCGGTCGTCGCCTCGCTCACCGTTCGCCGTCTCCGTTCCGTTGAGTGGCCAGCCCGCTGCGACTGGTTGGCGGAGCGTGTTCTCGCGCCCATCGTGGGCCATCTGACATCCGCACCCATTATGCATTGCGCATATATCTAACGTCTTCGCTGACCCTAGCAGTGCGGTGCCCGCACGCACCGGGTGCCGGACGGGACCTGGGCTGGACGCCTGCCCTCCCGTCATTCAACGGTTCAAGCGCCTGTGTGACACCTAGACGCGGGTTGGTTACGGCCCGGTCACAACGTCTCGTGCGCTTAGTGACAATGACTTCCGATGAGCGGATGATCCCCTTCAGTCGCGCCCGTCACCGGGCGCTCGCTCTGGGAGGAATCCGCCCGTGAGACATCCATCCCCATGGCGTAGGCGGGGCCTCGCCGCCCTGCTCGCTGCCACCGTCGCCACCAGCGCGGTCGCACTGACCGGCACGAACCCGGCAGCGGCGGAGCCGGCGGCACCGCCGGCTCCGACGTCGGAGGCACCCAAGGAAGCGCCGGCCGAGGCGCTGGGCAGCCACGACGCCGGGCTGCTCGCCGACGCACAGGCACAGCGCAAGCCGGCGATCACGGTCATCGTCGCCACCGAAAAGGGCAAGACCGGCCAGGTCACCGCCGAGATCCGTAAGCTCGGCGGCACGGTCACCCACCGGGTCGACCAGGTCGGCTACCTGTTGGCCCAGGTCCCGACGGACAAAGTCGTCAAGACCGCCGAGCTGCCCGGCGTGTCGGCGGTGGACCTGAACGAGTCGATCAAGCTGCCGAACCCGCGGGTGGAGTCCCTGCCGGGCAAGCTGGTCAGCACGCGGACGGCACCCTCCGGCCCTGGCGCGTCCACCCCGGCGAACAACCCCTACATGCCGACCGGGGAGACCGGCGCGGTGGCGTTCAAGCAGGCGCATCCGACCTGGGACGGCCGGGGCGTGACGATCGGCATCATGGACTCCGGCGTCGACCTGGACAACCCGGCCCTGCAGACCACCTCCACCGGCGAGCGGAAGATCGTCGACTGGGTCACCGCTACCGACCCGCTGCTCGAGGGGGACCTGACCTGGCGGGCCATGCGCACGACGGTCAGCGGTCCCACCTTCACCGCCGCCGGCCGGCAATGGACCGCCCCGGCCGGCGACTGGCGCTTCAACGTCTTCAACGAGAGCATCACCGAGGGCAGCGAGCCCGGCGGCGACGTCAACCGCGACGGCGACACCACCGACAGCTTCGGCATCCTCTACGACCCGGCCAGCCACGACATCCTCGTCGATGCCGACCAGGATGGCGACTTCACCGACAACCCGGTGATGCGCCCCTATCGGGAGCGTTTCGACGTCGGACACTTCGGCGTCGACAACCCGGCCACCCCGGTACGCGACCAGATGCCGTTCGTCGTCGAGTACCGCGAAGACGTCGATCTGAGCCCCGCGGGTCTACCCGGCCAGACCGCCGACTTCGTCAACATCGGCCTCGTCGAGGACGCCCACGGCTCGCACGTCGCCGGCATCACCGCCGCCAACGACATGCTCGGCAACGCCAAGTTCGACGGCGCGGCGCCCGGCGCCAAACTGGTCTCCGCCCGGGCCTGCACCTGGGGTGGCGGCTGCACCGCCGCGGCCCTGACCACCGGCATGGTCGACCTGGTGGTCAACCGCAAGGTGGACGTGGTGAACATGTCCATCGGTGGCCTGCCGGCGCTCAACGACGCCAACAACGCCCGCGCCGAGCTCTACGACCGGCTGATCGACGACTACGGCGTGCAGATGTTCATCTCCGCCGGCAACTCCGGCCCCGGCGTCAACACCGTCGGTGACCCGTCGGTCGCCGACAACGTGGTCAGTGTCGCCTCCAGCATCAGCCGGGAGAGCTGGCTGGCGAACTACGGCTCGGTCACCCGCCGCCCGTACCAGTTGCACCCCTTCTCTTCCCGCGGGCCGCGTGAGGACGGCGGATTCAAGCCCACCATCACCGCCCCGGGATCCGCGATCTCCACCGTTCCGCTGTGGCAGGCCGGCTCCCCGGTCGCCGAGGCGGGCTACCCGTTGCCGCCCGGCTACGCCATGCTCCAGGGCACGTCGATGGCCTCGCCACAGGCAGCCGGAGGCGCGGCGCTGCTGCTGTCGGCGGCCAAGGCCACCGGGGCCGGCGTCACGCCGGCCGCGCTGCGCCGCGCCATCGTCAGCTCCGCGGACTGGATCAAGGGTGAGCCCTCGTACGGGCAGGGCAACGGGCTGCTCGATGTGCCGGGCGCCTGGAAGCTGTTGGCCAAGCCGACCATCCCGCGCAGCTACACCGCCGACGCGCCGGTGTGCACCCCGATCTCCGACTTCCTCGCGAACCCCGGCCGGGGCACGGGAATCTACAACCGCTGCGCCCCCGGGCAGGGCGGGCAGAAGGCCGGTCAGGCGCGCACCTACCAGGTGAAGATCACCCGCACCGACGGTGCGGCC
The DNA here is from genome assembly GCF_049538395.1 of Micromonospora sp. AB353. Lineage (NCBI taxonomy): Bacteria > Bacillati > Actinomycetota > Actinomycetes > Micromonosporales > Micromonosporaceae > Micromonospora > Micromonospora sp. AB353. Next base: position 23,436 of record NZ_JBMVFV010000064.1, read on the forward strand.
GGCGTGCTTCGGCACACCCTGCGGTGGCTCGGCAACGACGGGACGTTCCGGGCGCCGAAATCGGTGGACCTGCCGCTGAACAGGACGGTGACCATTCCGGTGACGGCGACCCCGAAGCCCGGGGCACACGGCGCGATCTTGCGCATCGACGATCCGAAGACCAAGGTGGTCGACTTCGAGGTGCTCAACACGGTCGTCGCCGCCACGCGGCCCACCAAGCCGACGTACGCGTTCTCCGGATCGGGCAGCGTGGACCGCAACTCGACGACCAGCTTCTTCGTCTCGGTTCCCGAGGGGGCGGCGGCACTGCAGGTGAACCTGTCCGGTATCGCCGCCGGTTCCCAGACCCGGTTCGTCGCCATCAACCCGTGGGGGGTGCCGGTGGAGAGCACCGCCAGCACCGCCTGCTACACCAACTATTCCGACGCGGCGGTGTGCAAGCCGCAGGAGCGGGACTACGCCAACCCGATGCCCGGCATCTGGGAGATCGAGGTGGAGGCACGGCGTACCTCGCCGTCGCTGAACAACCCGTTCCAGCTCACCGCGCGCGTGCAGGGCGTCAAGGTGGAGCCGGCCGTGGTGACGCTACCCAGCGTGACCGCCGGAGAGTCCACTCCGGTCACCTGGACGGTCACCAACCTGTTCGGCCCGGTGGTGATCACCGGTCAGGGCGGTCCGTTGGGCAGCTCGGCCTCCTCCCGGGACAGCATCGCCGACGGTGAGCGCAAAACCTACACCGTCGAGGTGCCCGAGGGCGCCACCCGGCTCGACGTCACCATCGGCAACACCAGCGACCTGGCCGCCGACCTGGACCTGACCGTCCTGCGTGACGGGGTCGAGGTCGGCCAGTCCGCCGACGGCGACTCCGAGGAGTCGGTGTCCATCCCGAACCCCGAGCCCGGCACGTACACGGTGCAGGTCGACGGGTACGCCGTGCCGGCCGGCACCACGCAGTTCGACTACCGGGACGTGTTCTACTCCCCCGCCCTGGGCCAGGTCACCGCACCCGGCACCACGGTGTCCCTGCCCAACGGCGCCAGCGCCACCATCACCGGCGCCGTGACCGTCGACGCGGCCCCGGCCGAGGGTCGGCAGTTGTTCGGCGAGCTGAACCTGGTCACCGACGAAGGCGCGGTCGTCGGCCGCGGCGCGGTGTCAGTCGGCACCGTGAACTGACCGGCACGCGCGATGCCCGTCCTCGTCGCCGCCGGGGGCGGGCATCGCCACGCCATAGGCACAATGTGATCAGCCGATCACTGTAAGATACGGCCGTCGAAGCTGGAAGGTGATCCGTCTGAGCACCACCGATCCCGCCGCGCCCGCGCGGCCCGAACCGCAGGCTCCCACCGTGCCGGCCGCCGAACCGGCGACGTCCGACCGCGAGCGGTGGGTCGGCTCGACCGAGGTGCTGTGCTTCCTGCTCATCCTCGTCGGCGTGCTGCACCGGCAGATCGCGGCGCTGGTCACCGATCCGCGGCTGCAGACCTGGCTGACCGTGTTCGTGTCGGTGATGGTGCAGGCGGTGCCGTTCCTCGTCTTCGGCGTGGTGCTCTCCGCCGTCATCGCGGTGTTCGTGCCCCGCTCGTTCTGGGCGCGGGCCCTGCCCCGCCATCCCGCGCTCGCGGTTCCGGTGGCGGGCATGGCCGGAGTGGTCCTGCCCGGCTGCGAGTGCGGGTCGGTGCCGATCGCGGGGTCGCTGATCCGTCGTGGTGTCACCCCCGCCGCCGCGCTGGCGTTCCTGCTCGCCGCGCCGGCGATCAATCCGATCGTGCTCACCGCCACCGCCGTCGCGTTTCCCCGCAACCCGGAGATGGTCGCCGCCCGCGGCGGCGCCAGCCTCCTGGTCGCCCTGCTGATGGGCTGGCTGTGGCTGCGGCTGGGCCGCGCCGATCTGATCCGCCTGCCGCATCGCGCCCACCTCGACGGGCTACCCCGGATGGCCGCGTTCTGGACGGCCTGCCGGCACGACGTCGTCCACGCGGGCGGATTCCTGGTCGTCGGCGCCATGGCGGCGGCGACGATCAACGTGGTCGTACCGCAGCAGTTCCTGCACGATCTCGCGGCTCGGCCGGTGCTGTCGGTCCTCGCCCTCGCCGCCCTCGCGGTGCTGCTGTCCATCTGCTCCGAGGCCGACGCGTTCGTCGCCGCCTCGCTGTCCCAGTTCTCCCTGACCGCCCGGCTGGCCTTCCTCGTGGTCGGTCCGATGGTCGACCTCAAGCTGATATCCATGCAGGCCGGCGTCTTCGGCAGGCGGTTCGCCGTCCGGTTCGCCCCGGCCACGTTCGCCCTCGCCGTGCTCGTCGCGGCCGGACTCGGGACGGTGATCTGGTGAGTCGCGGAACGCAGGCGGTGGTGCTGGTCTTCCTCGGCGGCGCGATCCTGCGCGCCAGCCTCACTGACCTCTACCTGCGCTACGTCAAGCAGGGACTGCGCCCGTTCCTCATCGCCGCCGGTCTGCTGCTGGTCATCACCGCGCTGGTGGCGCTCGTCCAGGAGGTGCGTCATCTGAACCGGCCCGAGGGTCAGCCGGACGACGACGGCCACGGACACGGCCGGTCCGGTCCCGCCGTCGGTTGGCTGCTGCTGCTTCCGGCGCTCGCGCTGGTCTTCGTCGTGCCGCCGGCGCTCGGCGCCGACACCGTGGCCCGCGCCGGTTCCGCCCTGACCGACGACCGGGACATCGCCTTCCCGCCCCTGCCGCCCGGCGACCCGGCCGAGTTGTCCCTTATCGAGTACGGCTACCGAGCCGTCTACGACCACGGCCGCACGCTGCAGGGCCGGCGCGTCCAGTTGACCGGCTTCCTCGCACCCGGTCCGGACGGTGAGCCGATGCTCGCCCGCATCATGCTGTCCTGCTGCGCCGCCGACGGCATCCCCGTCAAGGTCGGCCTGCGCGGCGACGTGCCCGTAGGACCGGCGAACACCTGGATACGCGCCACCGGCCGGTGGATCCCGCACACCGCCAAGGATCCCGTCAACGATGCCGACCTGCCCTACTTCCAGGTGGAGACCTGGGAGAAGATCCCGGCGCCCGTCGAGCCGTACGAGTAGCGGCGACTGTTGCACGAGTGCTGATATCAATATCTCACAGCTAGACGACGCTATTGCACATGACTACCGTTGCGCTCAATTCGAGGAGCGCAAGGACGGTCGAGCATGCGCAGAGTTCCGCACCATCCCGTTCCGGCGGTGTGGTGACCCCCGGGTCCGGCAGCGTCGAAGAGGTCAGCGACCTCCTGCGCACCATCGCCCACCCGACACGCCTTCGGATCCTCAGCCAGATCACGGAAGGCGATGCCTGCGTCACGGAGCTGAGCGCCACGCTGGAGGTTCCCATGCCCCACGTTTCGCACCAGTTACGGCTGCTCCGCAACGCTCACCTGGTGCACCGATACCGCCGCGGCGGCCGCATGTACTACGGACTCACCGGCATACCGGCCGTCGCCCTCGTGCTGGAGGTCCTGAAGTTCTGCCCCTGACGGTGACGAAGAGGCTGCACGCGATGGCGGCCGGCGCGGAGCCAGGTGGGTAGACCCGCACCGGCCGCAATCACTGTTCGGGCGCCCCTACCTCAGGGAACCGCCGAACCGGTGACGGACTTCAGGCGCGTCGATCAGGGCAGCACCTCGAACGTGAACGTCTTCGGTCCCGAGGTGACGGTGCTGCCGGTGGCGGCGAGCTTACCGGTCACCTCGAAGGTGACGGCATACGTGCCGGCGGCGTCGAAGCCCCAGTTGGCGTGAGTGTGGGTGTTGCGGTTGACGTTCAGGCTGTCCGGCAGGCCGTTGCCGCTGTCGAACAGCACGCTCGGGGTGCCACCGGAAACGGTGTAGAGGCTGAAGCCCGCCGGCCCGGACACGCTGGTCAGCTTGAAGGCGACCCGGTTGTTCTGGAAGACACCGGCGGACACCTCGGTGGTGTTCCAGCCGGCCCAGAGCAGCCCGGCGGTGTTGGACTGCGGCAGGACCCAGGCCTGGCCACCGGTGCCGAGGAAGGCCCAGGACGATCCGCCGGGCACGCTGACCTTGGCCGTGTTCGGCACGCGGAAGAGCACGTCGGCGGGGTCGCGCTCGACGCCGGTGGGGCCGGTGCCGTCCAGGACGTTGACGGTGAGCGCGCCGGCGGCGTAGTCGACGTCGATGATGTCCACGTGGCCGCTGGTGAGCACGAGCGGCGCCGCGGCGACGGGCGTGGTGGTGCCGGCGAGCAGTGCGGCGGTCAGGACCAGACCGGCGAGAAAACGGTTGCGGATACGCATCGCGCTCAGGCCTTCACGACGAAACGCAGCGTGGTGGGGGCGGAGGTGACCTGCTGGCCGGTGGCGGCCAGGGTGCCGGTGGCACGGAAGGTCACGCAGTAGGTGCCGGCCTTGTCGAACGCCCAGTTGGCGTGCGTGTGGTCGCCTGCATCCACGGTCAGGGCGTCGGGGAGCCCATCGCCGCTGTCGGCGAGGACGTTCGGCTGACCCACGGCGTTCTCGGTGTAGATGGCGAGCTGACCCGGGCCGGCGACCGACTGGAGGGAGAGCGTCAGCGAATCGCCGGTGAAGACGCCGGCCTCGATCTCCTCGGCGGCGATGCCCGGCCAGATCAGATTCTCGTTCTGGATCTCCGGCAGGATCCAGACCTTGGACACGCCCGGCGTGCCGAGGAACGTGAAGGCGGGGTCGGCGGGGACGGTGGCCTTGGCCTGGCGCTTGACAACCAACTTGACCTCGTCGGCGCCGTACTCGACGTCGTTGTCCTCGTCGTGGACGCCGATCTCCAGCGAGCCGTCCTCGTAGGCCACGTCGACGAGGTCGAGGTGGCCGGCGTTGAACGTCACGACCGAGGCGGTGGCGGCCTGCGCGGGCAGTGCCGTCGCGACCAGCGCTACGCCCAGGACACCCGACGCCAGCAGGTGACGCACGGTGCTACGCACGTAAAGACTCCTCTCATGACAGTCCTCGGTGGACGGTCAATTATTGGAAATGATAGTCGTTTCGCTTTGGTGGGGGAAGGTGTCACGTCCGACTGATCGGCGGCCCCTGGTCACCAGGCCATGTCGGGGGGCGAACAGCCATGCGGTGAGGAAGACGGCGGTGGCGACCAGGACGATGGTGCCGCCAACCGGGGTGTCGTAGCTCCAGGACAGGTACAGCCCGACCAGCGCCGAGGCGCCGCCGATCAGCGGAGCGAGCAGCATCATCACGGCAAGCCGGTCGGTGAGCAGGCGGGCGGCCGCGGCGGGGGTGATCAGCAGCGCCAGGACGAGGATGTTGCCGATGGTCTGCAGGGAGATCACCACGGCCAGCGTCACCAGGACGTAGAGCGCGATGTCGAGCCAGAAGACCGGAAGCCCCATGGAGCGCGACACCTCCCGGTCCAGGCAGACCGCGACGAACTCCTTGTGCAGCGCCAGCACCAGGCCGAGGATGACCAGACCTGTCCCCCCGACGACATACAGGTCCCGGTCCGGGATGCCGGTGATCGAGCCGAACAGGAACTGCTGCAACGATCCGGCGTAGCCGGGCGCCCGCGAGATGATCACGATGCCGAGAGCGAACGCGGCGACCAGGAAGACACCGATCAACGAGTCCTCCTTGACGCGCCGGTTCTGCGAGAAGATCGCGATCAGCAGCGCGGTGGCGACGCCGGCGACGGCGCCACCGAGCACCAGGCTGCCCTGCAGCACGAAGGCGACCGCGATGCCGGGAAAGACCGCGTGGGCCACGGCGTCGCCGATGAAGGCCATCCCGCGCAGCACCACATAGCAGCCGACGACGCCGCAGACGATGCTGGACATCACCGCGATCGCCAGTGCCTTGGGCAGGAACGCGAGGTCGGGATTGAGCAGGTCGGTGAGGAAATCGGTGATCGACATCAGGCCGCCCGCACGAGCTTCAGCAGTGGAGAGGTCGCGCTCACGCCGAAGGTCTCCGTCCACAGCGCGGGGTCTTGGAGATCCGCAGGTCGACCGTCGGCGACGACCCGCCCGTTGAGCAGGACCAGCCGGGTGCAGGAGTCCACCGCGGCGACCAGATCGTGGGTGGTCATCAGCACCGCGTGATCCTCCCGGGCCAGGCTGGTGAACAACTCGCCCAACAGTTCCTGGGTGGGCATGTCGAGTCCGGTGAACGGCTCGTCGAGCAGCAGGATGCTCGGCGCGAGCGCGAGCGCCCGCGCGACCAGGACGCGTTGGCGTTGCCCACCGGACAGTTCACCGGCGGGCCGGCGGCGCAGGTCGGTGAGCTGCACCCGGTCGAGCGCGTCGCCGACCGCACGCCAGTCGGCCACGCCGGGACGGCGGAGCGGACCGATCCGTCCGGTGCGCCCGCTCATCACGGCCTGTTCCACCGAGATCGGGAAGTCCCAGTTGAACTCGTGACGCTGGGGGACGTACCCGATCCCCGACCGTCCGGGGCGGGTCGGTTCACCCTCCACCAGCACCCGGCCGCCGCGGGTGCGGATCAGGGCCAGGACGGCACGCAGCAGGGTGGTCTTGCCGGCGCCGTTGGGCCCGAGCAACCCCACCAGCTCACCGCGATCCAGGTGCAGCGTCACGTCCCGCAGGACCGGCCGGCCGCCGAGATCCACGTCCAGCCCTTCGATCTCCAGTGCTCTCACCGCCGGCCCTCCGGTGAGGCGACGGCGCGTTCCCGCTCGGCCCGCCGTCGCGCGTCACGTCCGCGCAGCAACAGGACGACCAGGCCGGCAGCGAGCGCGATCGCTGTCCCGGCCAGCGCCGCGATCAGCGGCGTCGGCGAGCCGCCGGCACCGTCGCCGGCTCCGGCAGGGTCCACGGCGGGTGGCTCCTGACCTGCGGTTACGGGCGTGTCCGCCTTGGCGGCGAAGGCGTCGTCGGCGCTGGTGGCATCGCCCACCGCGAAACGCAGCGTGCCGGTCGCCGACACCTTCTTCCCGTCGACCAGATCGGCCGACACCTGCACCGCCAGCAGATAGACACCCGGGGCGGAGAAGACCCAGTTGGCGTGGGTGTGGGTATTGACCTCCACCCAGAAGGGTTGGGCCTTCGACTCGGCGGATCGCCAGAGCGGCTGCGGCGCCGCGAAGTTGCCCGACTGGAGGTACGTCGTAAGGGTTCCCGGACCGCGCACCCCGAGCAGGGTCAGGGTGACGCCGCGGTCGATGGTCCGCAACACCCGCGGGTCCTGGGTGTTCCACCCCAGCCAGACGACGTTCCGGTCCTGGACCTGCGGCACCACGTACGCCCGCGCGCCGGCCTCGATGCCGAGAAAGGTGTACGCCGGGTCGTCCGGAACGGTCTGCAGCGCGGCGTCGGACACCCGCAACAGGGTCTCGTCGGGGTTCCGCCACACCGGTCGCGCCTGAGTTCCGTCGTGGATGAGCAGCGTCCACCGGTTGTCGACGTAGCGGGGGCCGACGTCGACGTGCCCGGTGGTAAGCGTGGTCCTCCCGGTGGCGAAGGGCTGGTCGGCCGCGATCGACTGGCTGAGGTTCGGCGTCGGCTCGGCCGCCCGCGCCGGGGTCGGTGCCGTCGCCAGCACGAGCAGCGCCGCGAGGGCGCCGCGCAGGATGACTGTGGTCGTGCGGGTGCGGCGACGCGCCCGTCCTGCCGTCACTGGTTCCTCCATCACTTCTCCGTGGTCAGGCAGTCGCGCAGCGATTCGGCGTTGAACCGCATCATCTCCGCGTAGGTGGTGACGTCGCGGTCGAACGCGTCGCCGTAGATCGGGCACACCCGCAGGTCCTCTTCCCGGGCCACCTCGGTCAGCGTGGCGGACCGGGCCGCCAGGTTCGGCTCCAGAAAGACGGCGGGTATGCGCAGGTTGCGGATCGTCTCGGTGAGCTTGCGGCGGTCGGCGAGGCTCGGCTCGGTGGCCGGGTTGGGGGTGACGAAGCCGGAGATCCGCACCCCGTACGCCTGACCCAGGTAGGCGAATGCGTCGTGCGTGGTGACGAGGTGGCGCCGGGACGGCGGGATCTGCGCGATGGTGTGCCGCACGTACGTGTCGAGCGCCTCCAGTTGCCGGATGTAGGCCGAGGCGTTCGCCCGATAGGTCGCCGCCCCCTCGGGGTCGACGCTGATCAGCGTGTCCCGGATGAGCTGGGTGTAGGCCATCGCGTTGCGGACGTTCTGCCACAGGTGCGGGTCGATCTCACCGTGAACGTGCTTGCCGAGGACCGCCTGTGGCAGCTGGTGGACCTGGGTTCCGGGCCGGCCGAGGAACCGGAACCGCCGGTCCCCGGGAACCTCCAGCAGCGCCTTGTTCGGTACCTCGATCACGGTGCGCGCCGGGTCGTACACCCGTTGCGTCGCCTCGCCGCCGCCCTCCGGGTCGGCGAGCAGGTAGAGCCGGCGCTGGTCGAGATCGACTGTGACGTCGGCGTGGCCGCCGCTGAGCACCTCCGACATGCCCGGCACCGAGTGCGGGTCGACTCCGACGGCGAAGGTGAACGTCTGCTCGCCCATGGGGACCGGCGCCGTCTGCGGGTCGACGGCCAGCCGCGCCCGCATCGTCAGCCGGTAGATGCCCGGCTCGGTGAACGCCCAGCTCATGTGGGTATGCGCGTCGGGCGGCAGTGTCGCGGTGTCGTCCCGGTAGCCGTTGGCGGGGTCGAACCCGTCGCTCGAGTCGACGGAGAACGACGGGTTGCCGAACGACTCGGTGAGGTACGCGAACATCCGCCCCGGCCCGTCCACGGCGGTCGCGCTGACCAGCACCTCCGAGGACCGGTCCGCTCCCTGCTCCGCACCGGTGCCGCGCGCCCGCATGCCCAGCCAGATGGTGTCCAGCGAGACGTCCTCGACCAGCGGGATGATCTCCGCCGCGTACTTCACCGCTCCCTCGGCCAGCGAGATGTTCGGCACGCCGTCGCGCAGGTTCGCGTCCAGCGCCTTGATGACGGCCTGTTCCTCCAGAAGCAGGTAGTTGCTGAACGCCACGTCGGCGTACACGACGTCGCGGATGTCCCGCAGCGACGGCTCGTAGCTGTGCGGGTCGGCGCCGTCGGGTACGAGCGAGGTGACCGTGACCCGGTCGCCGCCGACGTTACGCGCCAGGTCCCGCAGGATCCCGGTGGTCGTCAACACCTGGATCCGGTGGTCGTGCGCGCTGAGCGCCACGTCCGACCGGCAGCCTCCGGCGAGCATCGCGGCCAGTAGCGGCAGCACGGCAAACCACCGCGTGCCGCCGCAGTGGCTTGCCCTGCTCGGCACCGCCGTCACCGGGTCCGGAGCGCGGCGCGCCGACGGGCCAGCAGCATCAGCAGGGCGCCGATCGCTACCAGGAGGACGCCGACCGCCACCGCCGGCAACACCCAGCCCGCGCCGGTGCGCGGAAGCGGACCGCCGTCGCCCGGGTCCGCGCCTCCGTCGCCGTTCCCACCGCCTCCGGATCCGGTTCCGGCGCCGGAGGCGAACCCGGTGTTCGGGTCGGTGCTGTCGCCGACGGCGATCGTGAGCGTCTTCGTGGCGCTGACCGCCCTGCCCGCCGTGGTGGTGCCGCTCATCTGTACCGCCAGGCGGTACAGACCGGGCTTGCCGAACGCCCAGTTGCCGTGCGTGTGGGTGTTGAGCGGGATGTCCAGCTTCTGCGGGAACGGCTTGGTGGAGTCGAACAGCACGTTCTCGCTGCCGAACGAGCCGGTCAGGAAGAGAGCGAACCGGCCGGGGCCGTCGACTCCCTTCAGCGTCCAGGTGACGTTGCCCTTGACCCCCGACACGACGGATTCGTGCTGGGTGTTCCACCCCGGCCAGACGAGACCCGCCTGCTGGGTCTGCGGGAGCAGCCACACCGTGTCGCCCTGCTTGCCGAGGAAGTCGGCGCCGGCGGGCACCGTGATCCTCGCCTTGTCCTTGGCGTGCAGGACCACGTCGGCAGTCTCCCGCCAGACCGGAGGACTGCTGCGGTCGTCCTTGATCCGGATGGTCCAGGAGTCCCCGTTGAGCTGCGGGCCCATGTCGACGTGCCCGTCACTGATCACCTGACGGCCCGTGGCGGGGGCGGACGCCGCCCGCGGCGCGGCGGCGGGCTTCGGCGCAGCGGCGGCGGGCTTCGGCACAGCGGCCGCCGCCTTCGGCGCGGCGAGGGCCCCCGCGGCCGGCTCCAGCGGCGCGGGCGCCGACTGACCGGCCGGGGCGATCGTCGGCACCTTCACCCGGTACGTCGCCTCGGCCCGTGCCGTTCCACCCGAGCGCAGGACGGCCGAGACGGTCAGCGTGAGCCGGTAGTCACCGGTGGCGTCGAAGGCCCAGACCACGCCGCCGGTACGCGTGCCGGCGGGCAGCCGCGTCGAGTCCGGTACGCCCGGACCGTTGCCGAACAGCGGGGTCGCCGCGCCCAGGCCGGACAGGGTGTAGGCGGTGAACGTTCCCGGCCCGTCGACCGAGCGCAGCGCGAGGGTCACCCGGTCGTCGGCGACGGCACCGGGGCGTACCCCGGTGGTGTCCAGGGCGGGAAAGCCGGTGTCACCGGCGGACAGTGCCCACACCGGGTGGCCCGCCCGTCCGAGGAAGGCGAAGGCCGGTCCGTCCGGCACTCGGCCGGCCAGCCCGCCGTCCGGGCCGAGCACCACCTCGGCCGGGTCGTGCCCGGCCGCCCGCGCGTCACGGCGGAAGCGCAGCGACATCGCGTCACCGTCGAGACCGACGGAAACCAGGTCGGCGCCGGCCGAGGTGACGGCGGCCGGTTCGGCAGAGGCCGGCGTTGCCGCGGGAGCCAGCGCCAGCACGACGGCGGCCAGGCTCGCGGCACCGGCACGCATGCTTCTCATCCTCATCTGTCGCTCCCCCAGGCCTAGCCGATTCACGTGTCGTCCTTCCCCGTGCGGTCGATGGCAGGTTGCCGGTTGTCGTGGCCCGGACGGTCGGCGTCCGGGGCCCTGCTGGCCTCCGCGCGGCCCTCCTCCCGGGCGGCGGCCACCGCCCGGGCGTGCTGGGCCGCCCGGCGGCGACGGGTCGCGATCAGCGCCCACCCGGTGAGGGCGAGCAGGGCGAGCAGGGCCAGCTGCGGCCAGGGCACGGCCCAGACGGCGGCCCGGGCCGTGCTGGCCCGCGGTGGTGGATCGAGGACCTGGTCGCCGACGGCGACCGGTGTGACGGTCACGTTCGCGGTGAGCCGGAACAGCGGCGGGACACCCGGCATGCGTACGGTGGTGGTCAGCTCGCCGCCGGGCAGGATCTCCGGCAGGGCCGCACCGGTCACGGACCGCCGGGCCTGGCCGAACGGCCCGGCCACGCCGAGCACGGGCTGTCCGGCGAGCCGTACGTTGCCGGTGTTGCGGACGGTGAACGTGGCGGTGACCGTGCCACCGGTCAGCGGATCGACCGACCCGGTGTGCCGCACCCGGAGATCCTGGATGGTGAGCGTCGGCTGCAGCTCACCGGTCACCCGCAGGTAGATGCGCGCGCCGACCCGGTGGTCGACGGCGACCCGGTTGCCCCGCGGGTCGCTCCCCGCGTCGGTCAGCGAGGCGACGATCCCTCCGGCGTGGTCTCCCGGGGTGGCGTTGGGCGGCACGGTGAGCGTGAACGGCACGTCCAGGCGGGACGCCGCGGGGATGGTCACCGTGCGGCGCGGGAGGCGGACCCAGGAGCCCACATCGGTGGGCTTCTGACCGGCGGCCAGCAGGTCGAACCCGCCGCTGGTGGTGGTGACCGCGTCGCTGGCGTAGAGGTTCAGGGTGAGCGGGCGGCTGGAGTGGTTCGTGACGCCGACGTAGTCGGTCAGGATGGCGCCCGGGTCGAGCTTGTAGCTGAACGCCGGCCGGCCGTTCGGTCCACGCGGGGTCGACGGAGCCACGCCCCAGGTCGCGGCGGCGGGCGACAGTGCCGGCGACGGCGACGTCCGTTGCGTTGCCGGCGGGCTGGAGGGGGCGGGTGCGGCCAGCGCGGAGGCAGGTGGTGCGGGGACCACACCGAGCAGGCCGATCCCGACGGCGATGGTGGCGAGCAGGCGCATTGCGGGGACGGGTCCATTCCTGGAGGTGCGAGGGGAGGTGCGGGGTGG
>NZ_JBMVFV010000065.1:0-35289 GCF_049538395.1 Micromonospora sp. AB353
TGGCCCTGAATTGCGTTCTCCCCCGGAATCACCACGCCGGGCCGCCTCCGTCTCGTACCGTCGAGCCGGGACCGTCGAACGCACGTCCGCCCGCCCGCCGGCTCGGTGGCGCGAAACGTGACGTGTCGTACGCCGGGACCGTGATCGGGTCCGACCGCACGGGGTACAGGAGTGGGCATGGAGATCGGAATCATCGGGTCGGGGCACATCGGGGGCACCCTCACCCGTCGTCTGCGTTCACTCGGTCACGACGTCGCGGTGGCCAACTCCCGCGGGCCACAGAGCCTGTCCGACCTCGCCGCCGAGACCGGCGCCCGGGCGGTGTCGGTGGAGGAGGCCGTACAGGGCGCCGAGCTGGTGATCATCGCGATCCCGCTGAAGGCGGTGCCGCAGCTCCCGGCGGCGCTGTTCGACGGCAAGCTCGTGGTCGACGCCAACAACTACTACCCCCAGCGGGACGGCGACATCGCCGAGCTGCTCGACCGCAGCCTCAGCTCCAGCCGCTGGACCGCCGACCACCTCAAGGGTGCCCGGGTGGTGAAGGTCTTCAACAACATCCAGGCCGCGCACCTGATGGACGAGGGCAAGCCGGCGGGCACGGCGGGCCGGATCGCGCTGCCGGTGGCCGGCGACGACGCGGACGCCAAGCGGATCGTGATGGGCCTGGTGGACGAGCTGGGCTTCGACCCGGTCGACGCGGGCACGCTGGACGAGAGCTGGCGGCAGCAGCCGGACACGCCCGTCTACGGCACCGACCGGGACGCCGACGGCGTACGCGAAGGGCTGGCCGCCGCGCGCCCGTGAGAGACATGGAAAAGGCCCCGCCGGACGCGTCCGGCGGGGCCTTTCGGCGTTCGGTGGTTTAGTCGCCGCCGCCCGGCTTCGGGGCGCAGATGAAGCGCGGCTCGGCATCGTAGCGCCAGCTGAACTTCTCCCGCTTGAACACCTTGCCGTCCTTCTTGATGACCCGGTACGCGTCCTGGGCGAACCCGACGCTGCCGGTCGCGGCGATGCAGCTCGGCCCCGGCGTCAGGTAGACCGTCTTCGGCTGGGTGATGTTGCGGCGCGGGCCGTACTCGGTCTTCACGCTGTCGTAGATCTTGGTGCTCCAGATCGAGACGGTGATCGAGCTGGACGTGTACGACGTGTCGATCAGGACGCCGTAGGGCGTGTTGTTGCGGAACTTGAAGTCGAGCTGCGGCCAGTAGATGGTCGACTCGATCACCGCCGGGTAGCGGCTGAAGTAGAACGAGTGCGGCTTGTGCTCGACGTCCTCCAGCCCGGCGTAGTAGGTGGCGTTGAACAGCGTGGTGGTGAACTGGGAGACGCCACCGCCGACACCCGGCACCAGCTTGCCGCCGACGATCGTCGGCGCGTCCTTGTAACCCTGGTCGTAGCCGCGTTCGCCGGTGTGCCCGTTGAGCGAGAACGTCTCGCCCGGCTTGACCAGCGCGCCGTCCACGTCCTTCGCGGCGCGGACGATGTTCTGGCTGCGCGGCGACGAGAGGCCGCCGGTGAAGTGGGTGGTGAAGCTCGACACCCGCTCCTTGACGCCGAGCTTCGCCAGCTCCGCCTCGGTCAGCTCGGGAGCGGCCGGCTTCAGCTCGGCGGTCACCGTACGGCCCTCGGTCTTCGGGAGCACCGCGAGCAGCGCCGGGCCGAGCGCGGCGGCGTCGACCTGGCGTCCGGCCTTGCTGGGCAGCACCTTCGGCTTGCCGCCGCTGATCGTCAGCCCGGCGTCCCGCGGCTCGACCTCGAGCTTGGTCAGCTGGTCCCCGAGCGCGGTACGCAGCCGCTTGACGTCGACCTTCGGGGTGAGCGTGCCGGCGTCGTCGGCGGAGAAGCGCAGCGAGCGGGCGATGGCAGCGGGCGGGATGGTGACCGAGCCACCGTCGGTGGTGAGCGTGACCGGCGCGGCCACCGCCGGCCGGGCCAGCTCGGCGACGAGGCGGTCCACCTCCTCCCGGGTGGTCGCCGGCCACTTCTCGACGAGCGGCACGGTGACCGGCTCGGCGGCCAGCCACCCGGCCTTCACCACGGCGGTGGCGCCGTCGGTGTCGATCGTCAGCGCGGGCTTCGGGTAGACCGGTTTCGGTGTGGTGCCGGTCCAGATGATCGCCGGCATGGTCATCTCGCGACCCTGCGCGCCCATCACCTTGCGGAGGGCCGCACCCAGCTTGGCCTGGTCGACGGTGACCACCGGCTCGACCGCCCGGGAGCCGACGAGCCGGCTCACCGCGTGCGCGTCGGCCTCGGCCGCGGCCGCCACCGTGGCGTCCACGTCGATGGCGAGCCCCACCTCGGACGGCTTCAGCTCGGCCTTGTTCTCACCCACGACGACCGGGAGCGGGGCGTTGAGCGTGTCAGCCCGGCGTTCCAGCTCGGCGCGGAGCGCCTGGGCGGCGTCCGCCTTGCTCCGCCCGCCCAGCTCGGTGCCGAGCACCGTGGTGCCGCGGGGCACGTCGCCGGCGTACGCGTAGGCGCCCAGGCCGACACCGCCGGCGAGCACGGCCGCGACGATCCCCCCGGCCAGCAGCAGCCGGGCCCGTCGCGAGCGCGCGGGCTTGGTCGCGCCGCCTCCGGGTGGTGTGGCGACCGGCTCCATCTCGACGCCGGGCCAGCTCACCGCCGCCACCTTGATGGTGGGACGGTCGTCGGCAGCCGGCATCTTCTCGCCGTACATCGTCACTGCAACCTCGATCGGAAGTACACGCGGGGACCGCTTCCCCCGCGGGAGACACCTACGGTAACCAACGCTCGGGCCCGCCGGGAGGGTCCGGCCCGGCGGTCGTGTCGGGTGACCGCCGGTGTCGCACCGATCACCCGTTTCGGGGCCGTGCCGCGGTGCGGATCGTGGCACGGTGAGCTGGTGCTGACACAGGATCGGGTGCCGGCGTACGGCGGCGGATGGCTGGACCGGGCGGCGGCGCGGCGCACGGACGCGGACTGGCTGGCCGAGCGGCTGACCGATCCGGCGAGCGTGGTGCTGCCGCTGTGGCGGGACCGCTGCCTGGCCGACGGGGACGGCCCGGTCCGGCTCACCGGGGAGCGCGCGTCGGCCGTCCGGGCCGCTGCGGGCGAGACCGTCTTCCTCGGGCTCGACGGGGACGCCGCCGTGTTCGCCGCGGATCTGTCCGCGCTGGGCGAGCGGGCCGCCGTGGAGGCGGCCGCCGCGACGCGTGCCGTCGACCTGCGGGCGCTGGCCGGCCGGCTCGACCCGGCCGGGGCGGCTGTCCAGGCGTACGCCAGGGGGTTGCTGTCGTGGCACCGGCAGCAGCGATACTGCGGCGCGTGCGGGGCGGCGGCGGTGGCCGGTGGTGGTGGGCACGTCCGGACCTGCGCCGGCGCGGAGTGCGGGCGGCTGCTGTTCCCCCGGATCGAGCCGGCCGTCATCGTGCTCGTCGAGGCGCCCGGCCCGCCGGGGCGCTGCCTGCTGGCCCGGCACGCGGGCGCGGCCGAGGGGGCCTATTCGACGCTCGCCGGGTTCGTCGAGGTCGGTGAGAGCCTGGAGGACGCGGTCCACCGGGAGCTGGCGGAGGAGGCGGGGGTGACAGTCACCGACGTGACCTACCAGGGGTCGCAGGCGTGGCCGTTCCCCGCCGGTCTGATGGTGGCGTTCCGGGCCGTCGCCACCTCCGAGCACGTCCGCGTCGACGGCGTGGAGCTGCTGGAGGCGCGCTGGTTCACCCGGGCGGAGCTGCGGGAGCGGATCGCGTCCGGTCGGTCGCTGGGCCGGGTGGACTCGATCGATCACCTGTTGCTGGGTGACTGGCTGTCCGCCGACGCGCCGGCACGGCCATCAGCAGTGTGGTGACAGCGGCGGTGGCGAGGGCCGCGACGACGAGACCGCCGACGGTACGCGGGCGCACGATCGCGGCGACTGTCACCAGCGCCGCGGTGCCGAACCACAGTGGCGCCGCCGCCCACCTGACGCCCCCGGCGAGGCGGTCGTTGAGCAGCACGAACGTCACCGCGTAGAGCGCGCCGACGGCGGCGAACAGCGGCGCGTACCGGCCGAGCGCCGTGTAGTCGGGTCCGCCGACGAGCCGGAAGGCCAGCCCGCCGGCGACAGCCGACGCGCCCACCAGGACCAGACCGCAGGCACCGGTCACCGCGAGCGCGACGGTGCGGCTGCGGCGGTCCCCACGGGCCAGACGCGGCAGCGCCAGGACGGCGGCGACCTGCGGCGCCCAGAGCGCGCCCTTGGTCAGGACCGTCCCCACCGAGTACGCCCCGGAGCCCGAGGGCGGCAGCAGTTGCCGGGCCAGCAGGAGGTCGGCGTAGGAGACGACGAGCATCGCCAGTGTCGCGCCGCATCCGGCGGTCACCTGGGCGACGGTCAGGCGCGGGGCGGCCGAGGGACGCCGGGGCGTACCGGTGAGCCAGGCCAGCGCCGGTGGCGCCAGCGCGGCGGTGAGCGCACCGATCCCGAGCGCGCCGGTCAGGCCCGCGCCGAACAGCAGCCCCACGATCACCCCGCCGTAACGGGCGGCGGCCAGCAGCGCCATCGCGGTGGCGAGCCGCAGGAAGCGCTGACCGCCCTGCAGTTCGCCGAGCGAACGCGACGAGAGCACCACCGATGCGGTGGTGACCGCCAGCAGTGCCGGTACCACAGCCGGCAGGTCCAGCGCGGCGACGAGCACCGGCGTCGCCACCAGCAGCGCCCCCGCGCACACGGCGGCGGTCAGCACGGTGAGCCGCCGGGTGTCGGACGGGCCGTGCCGGGCGTGGTGCACCGCGACCGCGAGTTGCAGGCCGAGCCCCGGCACACCGGCGATGGCGACCAGGCCGAGGGCGGTGGCGAGCGCGCCGAGGTCGTCCGCGTCGAGCTTCCGGGCGGCGAGCACCGGCACCAGGTAGGCCAGGCCGTTCACCAGGACCCCGGCGAGCGTGACGGCGACGCCCGCCGCCCCCAGCCCGGTCCTCCGGCCGCCCGCCGGCTCGGGGCCCGGCCGGACCTCGCTCACGTGATCTCCGAGACGCGGGATACCGGTCCGCCGTCCGGTCCCGGCGCGGCCTCCGGCCCCGGCCGCCCGTCCGGGTCGGGCTCGGTGCGACCGTCCCGATCCGCATCCCGGTCCGGCTCCGGCTCGGCGTCGAGGTCCGGCGCTCGATCAGGGTCCGCGCCCGGGTCGATGTGGGCGGCGGGAGCGGCGACCGCGCCGGCGAGGGCGGGGACGGGCGTCGGCTGCCCGGCCGGCTCCGGCACCCGGGGAGCCGGCACGGTCACGGCCGCCGCCGAGGCCGGGCTGATCCGGCGTACCGGCCGTCGGCGGGCGGTCGTGGAGAGCCAGAGCGCGCCCAGCGCGGCGACGGTCACGAGTTGCGGCAGCGCATCGGTGTGCCGGTCGGCCGACTCCAGGTAGATCCATCCGGCGAGCACCACGAGCGCGCCCGGGAGCCACGTCTCGACGGACCGGGCGATCCTCCTGACCCGCCGGGGGTCACCGGTCCAGGGCAGGCGGCGCGGCCCGGGTACGGCGAGCATGAAGCCCACCGCGACCAGCAGGGCACCGAGCAGACCGCTGTGGAGCACGAGCGCGGCGGCGCCGACTGCCAGCAGCGGCAGCGAGCGGGTGAGCCGCCGCCGCGCCGCCGGTGCGACGACGACCGCGCGATCCCCGGCGGGCCGGCGATCGGGCAGCACCGCGAGCAGCACCACCACCGCCAGCAGGACGCCGCCGAGCAGCAGACCCATCCGGTACGGGGTGTCCGGCGTGAAGCGCAGCACCACGTCCCCGGAGACACCGGCGGGGAGGATCCAGCCCTGCTGCCAGCCGTCCACCACGAGCGGGGTGAGCGTCTTGCCGCCGATGGTCGCCTGCCAGCCGGTGTTGGTGTTCTCCCGGACCGCGAGCACCCGGTCGACGGAGTGCTCGGACACCCGTACCCGCCGCTCGGTGGCCGACCAGGAACCCACCTCGATGTCGCCGGCGGTGGCCTCCGCGGCGGGCGTCGCGGTCCGTGGCGTCAGCGCGACCCGGGTGGCGGTGGCGAGCGTGCTCGCGGTGGTGACGACGCGGTGCTCGCCGCTGCCCAGGTCGAGTTGCTTCGGCGTGGTCCGGCCGCAGGCGGTGACCGGCATCTCGCGCAGTTCCAGCAGGTCGCGGACGGTGCCGGTGAGCGTGGTGGTGATCCGGGACGAGCCGACCTGGAGCGTCGGGCCGGAGCCGCAGGCCAGCTTCAGCGGCGTCTCCGGGCGGGGTGCGACAGTGGTCCCGAGGGGCAGCACCGTCACCTCGCCGACAGCGATGGGCAGCGGCTCGGGCAGGCGCAGGCCGTACGGGTCGGTGCTGGTCGCGGACGGCTTGTCGAGGAACTGGATGGTGATCGAGTCGGTCCGCATCGGCGGGTCGAGCGTGAGCACGCCGTCGTTGGTGAGCAGGTTGCTGCGGAACCCGTCGTTGCCGACCACCCGGACGCTGCCGAGCCGGGTGGCGGCGGTCCCCTCCTCGACGGTGAACCGGATCTTGCTGATGACCTGCGGTTCGAGCCAGGTGAGGCGCAGGATCGGCGCCTCGTCGTTGAGTGCCGGTGACCAGGTCGTGGCCGGGTCGCCGTCGAGGACCGCGCCGGGCCGGCCGGCCGGGTCGGGTACCGCCGTCGAGGACGCGGTGACCTGCGGCGCGAGGCGCAACGGCTGGGCGTCGGCGACCAGCTTGTCCAGGGCGGCGTTCAGCTCCGGGCCGGGGGTCGGCCGGGCCCACAGCTTCGCGTCGTACGTCCCGGCCACCGGCAGCGTGAAGGTGCGGTCGATGGTGGAGCCGTCCTCCGAGCCGCGGATCGCGTCGGTGGAGCAGCGCGGCCGGCCGTCGACGGTGAAGCAGGCGGGCGTGGACGGGGCCGCCGACACGACCACGCCCGCGGGCTGGTCGGTGGCGGGGGCGGCGGGCAACTGGAGGGTCCGGCCGGTCTGGACGCCGGGGATCTTGATCTCGCTGATGCCGACCGACTTGTCGCCGAACGGGCGCAGGTCGAAGGCGGCGTCCACGGAGACCTCGACCTTGCGGGTGGCGTGCACGCCGGGCAGTTCGAAGACCATGTGGTCGCCGAACTGCTCGACGGTGCGGCTCTCGTACCCGGCGGTCACGGTGACCGTGGTGGGCAGAGCGTCGGCCTTCAGGTCGAACCACACCTCCACCCGGGTGACCCGGGTCGGGTTCGCCAGGTTCACCTCGATCCACTGCTTGTCGCTGTCCGAGTGCGGCGCCGACCGCCAGGACGTGGCGGTGTTCCCGTCCATCGCCGCGTACGGCTGGTATTCGGGCCGGGTGCCGCCGGTCGCGTCGATCTGGGAGCGGGCGGTGGAGGCGCGGATCCCGCTGATGCCCTCGAAACGCGCGACTGTCGACCACTCCGGCCCCCAGTCGGGCAGGTAGTCGTGCGCGGGCGCGGACACCGCGAAGGTGTCGTCGGCGGTGAGCGTCTGGGAGGAGTTGTCGCGCAGCCGGCCGAACGAGACGTCGCGCCGGCGCAGCCCGTCGGTCATCACGACCCGCCCGCTGGTCTCGCCGGCCTTCACGTCGCCGGCCAGGACCGTGGGCGCGGCGCTGAGCTGGCCGGAGGCGGCCAGGTCGAGCAGCGACTCGGGACCGCCGACGACTGTGGTCACGTCGTCGCGGTCGTACGCGACCACCGGCTGGACGGGCCGGTCCACCCGGTACACCTCAAGCGCCCGTCCGGGCACGTCCAGGCCCTGGTCGCGGAACTCGTCAGGGGTGTCGGAGCCACCGCGTACCGGGCCGAAGGACACGACGCGGGTCAGGCCGGGCGAGCGTTCCAGCGCCTGCCGCACGACCGCCGGGCGGGCCGTGTCCGAGCGGCCGTGGTCGAGGTCGGCGCGGAACAGGACGTGGCTGATCCCGGAGCGGGCGAGCAGGTCGGCCAGGCCGGCCGAACCGGCGCCCGTGGCGAGCGCCGACTCGATCGCGTCGAGCAGCCGGATCGTGGCGGGCGGGGTGAACGGGATGGCGTTGCGGACCGCCCACCGGCTGTCCAGCAGCGGCTGGGCGATCTCGTCGGTGGTGCTGCCCCAGTCGTACGCGGGGAAGCGCGCGCCGGGCACGACGAGGACGCGCCCGCGGCCGGTGTTCGCGTCCAGCCAGTCGGTGGCCTCGTGCCAGTAGCCGGGCACGTCCTTCACCGCTCCCGGGGTGGCGAGGCCACCGGCGAGCGCCGGTGAGGCGACGCCCGCGACCGCGACCATCGCCGTGCCGGCGGTGAGCCAGGCCCGGGCCGTGGCGCGGCCACGACGCGGCTCGGGCGCGGTCCGGGCGGCGCGTACGGCGAGGCTGACCAGGTGCGCCAGGCCGAGCGCCAGCGGCAGGCGCAGCAGCACGTCGAACTTGTGCACGTTGCGCAGCGGGGCGCCGATGCCGTCGAGGAACTGCTGCTGCGGCCCGGCGAGGATGTTCGGCAGGTCGCCTGTGTGCCCGAGCCCGACGAGCGCGACGCCGACCAGCAGACCGGTGATGAGGAACCGGCGGTGCGGCATCCCGCGCCGGGACAGGCCGAGCACCCCGAGCGCGGCCACCGCCAGGGTGGCCACCACGAGCAGCGTGTCGTTGGCCAGCCGGGCGCCGGCCGGGATGGTCGCGCCGAACGGGGACGCCAGGTACGCGACCCAGTAGGAGGCACCGCGCAGCGTCGTCACCGCGTCGGTGACGCTCGTGGTGTTGCGGGCGGTCTCGATGTAGTCCAGGAACGGCGGGCTGTACCTTCCGAGGACCAGCAGCGGGATCAGCCACCACGCGGTGGCCAGGGCGACCGCGCCGCACCAGGCCGCGAGGGCGGTGACGCGGCGGCGCAACGGCCGGAGCGTGGCGAGCCAGAGCAGGGCGAGCGGCACCACCGCCGCGACGGCTGTGGCGTTGACGCCGCCCGCGCAGGCGACGGCGACCGCCGACCCGGCGACCGCGCGGCGCAGCCGGGCACCCCGGGCGAGCCCCACGAGCGGGATGAGCACCCACGGCGCGACGGCGCTGGGCCAGGACTCCACCGACGACCAGCCGAGCTGGGTCAGGATGCGCGGGGACAGCGCGAACGCGACACCGGCGATCATCCGGCCGGCGGGGCTGCCGATGCCGAGCCGGCCCGCCAGCCGCACCACACCGAGGTACGCGACGCAGAACAGCAGCGCCCACCAGAGCCGCTGGACGATCCACGGCGCGATGCCCAGTTCCGTCCCGAGCAGGAAGAACGGGCCCATCGGCCAGAGATATCCGTACGCCTGGTTCTGGAGCTGGCCGAACGTGCCGGTGGGATCCCACAGGTGCAGCGAGCGCAGCAGCCACCCCGCCGGATTGACGTTCAGGTCGACCTTCGTGTCCGGTACGACCTGCCCGGGTGCCTGCTGGAAGGCGAGGGCGGTGAGCGCGAGGCAGATCGTCAGGTGCCGGAACCGGCGCGCCGTCTGGCGGGCACGGCCGGTCTCCCGGGCGGGGGTGTCCGTCCCCGTCGGCGACGTTGTCGTCCCGTCCGCACGCATTCTCGGCTCCCGTCTCCGCCGGCCGTACGCGCACCTGCAACATGACGCGTGTCGCGCGACGTTATCCGGACCGGACGCGCAGTGGCGACCTGGGGGCGCGGCGAGGCGTTATCAGGAGAACGGCCGTCCCCACGGCGTGTAAGCGTGTGGCAGGCTGCCGACCATGTCAATGCCACAAGCAGCGGCCGAGACGTATCCGGCAGCCGTCGGCGCGGAGGACGACGGACCCGGACCGATCGGTCGCTGGATCGCCGCCGACCGCGTCCGCGCGGTCGCGATCGCCCTCATCATCGTGTCCGTCGCGTCGCGCGCCGGGCTGGCCGCCCGTGGCTGGTTCTCGCAGGACGAGTTCGTCATCGCCGCGCAGGTGCTCGACACCCGCCTGGACCCGGACTACCTGCTGGGCACGTTCAACAACCACCTCATGCCGGCCGGGCTGGCGGTCGCGTGGCTGATGGTCCGGGCGGCCGGTTTCGCCGGCTGGCCGTGGATCCTGCTGCTGGCGGCTGGGCAGGCGGCGGTCGGGATCGCCCTCTACCGGCTGCTGCGTGACCTGCTGCGGCCCGGCTGGGGGCTGCTGGTCCCGCTGAGCCTGTTCCTGTTCAGCCCGCTGACCCTCGAGGTGTCGTCGCTGTGGCTGGTCGGGCTGCTCGTCCTGCCGCCGCAGCTCGCCCTGGTCCTCGCGGTGGCAGCCCAGGTCCGCTACGTGCGCACCGGCCGTAGGCGGCACCTCGTGCTTGTGGCGTTCTGGGTGGTGTTCGGCCTGCTCTTCGACACCAAGGCGCTGCTGATCGTGCCGCTGCTGTTCCTGCTGACCGCGTTCCTGTTCACCAAGGGCCGCGCGTGGCGCAGCCTGGTGAGCACTGTCGTGCGGTTCTGGCCGGCGTGGCTGATGCTCACCGTGCTGTCCGGGGCGTACCTGGCGTACTACCTGACCCGCCCGGCCCGGGGGCTGGACGAGCCCACCTCGGTCGGGCAGGTCTTCTCCTTCCTCGGCGACCTGATCGGCGACACGGTGGTGCCGGGCCTGCTGGGCGGGCCGTGGCGCTGGACGTACGCCGGTGACGGGCCGCCGCTGTCCGACCCGTACGACATCGCGAAGTGGCTGTCCTGGGCGGTGCTCGCGGCGCTGATCGTGGTCACCGTGCGGCGACGGCCGTCCGCCGGGCGGGCCTGGCTGCTGCTCGCCTGCTACCTCGGCCTGGTCGCCGCGCTGTTCGCGGTGACCCGGCTCGGCGGGCCGCTCGGGCCGCTGGTCGGCGTCGTCCCCCGCTACGTCGCGGACGTGGTGCTGGTGGCCGCGATCTGCGTCGGGGTGGCGCTGCTCGGGATGAAGGACCACGACGAGGACGACGTGTCCGCGTGGCCGCTGCCGACGGTGCTGCGGGAGCCGGGCGCCTTCGCCGTCGGCCTGGTCTCGATGGTGGTGCTGCTGGCCACCATCGGCGTGGGCACGCTGTGGAGCACCGCGCGGTTCGGCGACAACTGGAGCACCAAGCACGGCCGGGACTACCTGGCCACCACGCAGGCCGAGCTGGCCGCCGCGCCGCCGGGCACCGTCTTCTTCGACACGATCGTGCCGGACCGGGTGGTGGCCGGGTACTTCTGGCCGGACAACCTCCAGTCCCACTTCTTCCGTCCGGCCCAGCGCCGGCCGACGTTCGTGACGATGAGCGAGAAGCCGTCGACGTTCGACGAGAACGGCCGGATCCGTCCGGTGGTGGTCGAGGGACGCAAGGTCGCGCCCGGCACCGTGGAGGGCTGCGGGCACCTGGCCGAGGGCGGCCGGACCGCCCGGATCCCGATGGACGGCTACCTGGTGGAGTGGCCGTACGTGGTGCACTTCGGCTACGTCAGCTCCGGCGACTCGACGGCGGTGTTCAAGCTCGGCGACGCCACCCGCGAGATCACGCTCAAGAGCGGGCTGAACGACGTGTTCTTCATGCTGGAGGGCGCCGGGTCCGCCGTCGAGCTGACGGTGAACACGCCGGGAGTCAGGTTGTGCACCAACCTGATCACCATCGGCCGGGCGGTGCCGAAGCCGTAATGACCGGACGTCCCGCCGAGGGCGGCGGCCCCGCGGTCCGGCGGTGGCGGGAGGCGCTGCCGCTGTACCTCGTGGCGGTCGTCGCCACCGCGTTGATCCTGGCGCCGCTCGCGGCGCCGGGCTACGCGCTGCGGTACGACATGGTGTTCGTCCCCCGGCAGCCGCTGAGCTGGGATCTGGTGGCCCCGGCGCAGAGCCTGCCCCGGGCGGTGCCGATGGACGCGCTGGTCTCGCTGGTGACTCAGCTCGTGCCGGGCTGGGTGGTGCAGCGGGTGGCGCTGGCCGGTGCGGTCCTGTTCGCCGCCGTGGGCGCCGGACGGCTGGTGCCGACGCAGCGGCGTGCGGTGCGACTGGTCGCCGCCGTGGCGTACGCGTGGACGCCGTATCTGGCCGAGCGGCTGCTGATCGGGCAGTGGGGGCTGCTGCTGGCGTACGCCGCACTGCCCTGGCTGGTGCGGGCGGCGCTGGACCTGCGGGCGGGCCGTGACGGCGCGCTCGCCCGGGTGGTGCTGCTCGCCGCGCCCGCCGCGATCACCCCGACGGGCGGCCTGATCGCGCTGGCGACGGTGCTGGTGCTGGCGGCGGACCGGGCCCGGCTGCGGCTGTCGGCGGTAGCGGTGGGCGGTGTCGCGCTGCTGAACGCCCCGTGGATCGTGGCGGCCCTGGCCACCGGTGCGGGTGGCACGTCCGACCCGGCGGGTGTGGCGGCGTTCGCGGCGCGCGCCGAGAACTGGGCCGGCCCGCTGGTGGCGCTCGCGGGCACCGGCGGCATCTGGAACGTGCAGGCCACCCCGTCGAGCCGGTCCACCACGCTGGCCCCGCTGGCGACTGTGGTGCTCGTGGTCCTGGCGCTGGTCGGCGCGGGCCTGCTGCGGCGCCGGCTGCCGGCGGGCGCGGCGGTACGGCTGGGTGTGCTGGCCGGCGGCGGGTACCTGCTGGCCGCCGTCGCCGTGCTGCCCGGCGGCAATGCGGCGCTGAGCTGGGCGGTGGCGCACGTGCCGGGCGCGGGACTGCTCCGCGACGGGCAGAAGTTCCTCGCGCCGTACGCCCTCGTGCTCGTGGTGTGCGCGGCGCTCGGGGCCGAGCGGCTGGTGGCCCGGATCGACCGGGAGGTCGGCGGGATCGTGCTGGCCGGGCTGCTGCTCCTGCCCGTGGCCGCGATGCCGGACCTGGCGTTCGGCGGGGCCGGCCGGATCAGCCCGGTGCGCTACCCGGCGGACTGGCGGGCGGTCGCCGAGCGCCTGCCCGACGACCCGGGTGAGGTGCTCGCCCTGCCGCTGACCACCTACCGGGCCTATCCGTGGAACCCGGGCCGGGTGGTGCTCGACCCGGCACCCCGCTACCTGCCGGGAACCGTGCTCACCGACGACACGCTGGTGGTCGACGACGTGGCGGTGGCCGGGGAGAATCCGCGCCTGCGCGAGGTGCGCCGGGTGCTCGCCGAGGGGCGGCCCGTCTCGGCCACCGGCGTGGACTGGGTGGTGGTGCAGCACGGCACGCCGAGCACAGTGGACCCGGCCGTCCTGACCGGTCTCGACCTCCGGTACGAGGGCGAATCGCTGAGCCTCTACCGGAACCCGGAGGCGTCGGGACCGCCGCCGCGGACCGGAGCGAGCCGCTGGCTGGTCGTGCTGGCGTGCGGAACTGCCGTTCTGGCGGTCATGGCTGCCGCCTTTTCGACCCTACGCCGGCGAGCTACTGCGTGGTAACGTCCGCTCGCACGTCTCACCATCGGAGGAATGGCATGCGTAGAGCTTTGACCCTTGTCGTGTCCGGCCTGGTGGCGGCGTTGCTGGGGATCCTGGCCCTCGGCGGGCTGTCGGCCGCCGCGACCGCCACGGCGGACGAGGCCGCGGCCGAGGCGCGCAGCGCCTCGGAGGCGGCCAAGCGGGCCGGGAAGCAGGACCCGTACGCCCCCGAGGTCTACGGCAACAGGTAGGACGGGTCGCCCCGCCGCTGCACCCGGCGGGGCGAGTCCGCGGTCTCGAGCAGGGTCGCGAAGCGTTCCCCCGCCACCGGCCAGGTGAAGTTCGCCGCGTGCCGCCGGGCCTGAGCGCCCATCTCCGCGCGCAGTCCGTCGTCGTGCAGCAGCGCGCGCACCTTCGCCAGGTAGTCGTCGATGTCGTCGGCCAGCAGGCCGGTACGCCCGTCGACCACCGCCTCCGCGACGCCGCCCGCCTCCCGGAACGCCACTGTCGGCGTACCTGCCGCGCCGGCCTCCACGATCGTCAGCCCCCAGCCCTCCTTCAGTGACGGCGTCAGGGCGACCCAGGCCGAGGCGAGCAGCGCGGCCTTCTCCTCCTCCGTCACGAAGCCCCGGAAGTCCACCCGGTCGGCGATGTCCAGCTCGTCGGCGACCTCGCGAAGGTGCGACTCCCACCAGCCCTGACCGGCGACCACCAGCCGGAGCTGCGGCAGCTCGTCGGCGAGCGCCGCGACCGCACGCAGCGCCACCTCCACCCGCTTGTGCGGCACCAGCCGGTTCAGCGTCACGAGCAGCGGGAACGGGGCGCGCTCGGCGTCGGTGCGGGGCAGCTCCGGCGTGCCGTTGTAGACCACCGACACCTGCTCGGACGGTACGCCGAGGGTGGCGAGTTCGCGCCGGGTCGCCTCGGACACGGTGACGTACCGGCAGCGCCGGTAGACGCGTACCGCAAGCGACGACTCGACCCACCAGCCGAACCGGGCGGCCCACTGCGGCAGGACCACCGGCCACTGCTCGCGGTGCACGTGGTGGATCAGCTTGACCACCGGGCGCCGGGCCCAGAGCGGGGAGAGGAACGGCAGGCCGTTGCAGACGTCGACCAGGATGTCCGGCCGGCCGCCCCGGCGGGCGGCGAGCGGGCCGAGGCCGAACGCCCCGGCCAGGTAGCAGAGCGCGGCCCAGAGGTAGACGGTGTGCCGGCCGCCGCGCCGGACGAACCGGATGCCCTCGTCGTTCACCTCGTCGGCGGGAGCCTCGCGGTGCGCGGCGCAGAACAGGGTGGCGCGGAATCCGCGCGCCACCAGCTCGGCGGCGATCCGTTCCACGTACACCTCGG
Source organism: Micromonospora sp. AB353 (assembly GCF_049538395.1). Taxonomy (NCBI): domain Bacteria; kingdom Bacillati; phylum Actinomycetota; class Actinomycetes; order Micromonosporales; family Micromonosporaceae; genus Micromonospora; species Micromonospora sp. AB353. The sequence goes on from NZ_JBMVFV010000065.1 coordinate 14,576, forward strand.
AACCGCCGCCCTCGGGGTTGCGAGTGTCTCGCCAGTTGAGGAACAGCACGTGTCCGGGCATGCCGAAGCGACGCTCCACGCGAACCCTACTCTCAAGTAATTTAGCGGTGCGCGTCACATTAAGGGCTCGGCTTCCGCCCGGCAATGCCCCGACCGGCGGCGTCGGGCCGCCGGCCGTCGCCGGGTGACTCGGGGTGAGCGGGGTGTTACTGCTAGGCCGGTGCCGCGACGTCCGGCGTGGTGGCCGGCGCGGGGACCGTGGTCACGGGTGTCCCGGACGCCGGTCCGCGCCCGGTCGGCCGGCGACGGCGCTGCGTGCCGAGCATCTGCAGCGGGCGCTCGACGCCGTAGTAGCTGGCCGCCGCGTACATCAGCCCGAAGATCATGGTCAGGGCGAAGACGTTGACGAAGTCGCCGGTGAACAGCGGCCGGTCCTCGAGCAGGTAGATCAGCTCGATGACCAGCGGGTGCCACAGGAACAGCCCGTACGACACGTGGCCCATCCACCGCGCCGACCCGGTGCTGAAGACCTCCTTCGCCCGGGTCCGGCCGCCGAACGCCACCGGGATCGTGATCAGGACGGCGATCAGGAGGTAGAGCGCCATCTTGGTGCCGAACTCGACGGCGGTCGGGCTGGTCAGGTCGCGCGGGCCGGCGATCGGCGTCGTCGCGATCGCCATCACCGCGACCGCCGCGCCCCAGCAGGCGAGCGGCGCCGAGGCGAGATCGTCGAGCACCCGGAAGGCGGCCGGCGCGGTGCCGGTACGCAGGGCCACGTGCGCCGCGGCCAGCGCCATGCCGCCGCCGAACCAGGCGCCGTACGACGGGAACCACATCGTGTGCAGCGCGCCGTCGAGCCAGCCGGCGCCCATCATGGCGACCCACGCGAGGGTCAGCAGCGCCCCGGACGAGGCGAGCAGGACGGTGCGGACGGGACGCCAGGTCCGGCCCACGGCGAGCACGGCGAGCAGTGGCAGGAGCAGGTAGAAGACGACCTCGGTGGCGAGGCTCCAGGTCTGGCTGAGCCCGTGCCGCAGCTGACCCGGGCCGTAGATCTGGGTGAGCGTGAGGTGACGCAGCCAGTCACCGGCCGACACCGGGTGGTTGCCGGGCAGGACGACGAAGCAGACCACCACCGCCAGCCAGTACGCGGGCAGGATCCGCAGCGCGCGGCGCCAGAAGTAGCGCTTGGTGCGGGGCCGGGGCCGTCCGGTGGCGACGGTGAGCGCCCACGGGCGGAACAGCAGGAAGCCGGAGAGCACGAAGAAGATCGCCACACCCACGTCCAGGCGCGCCAACCAGCCGCCCCACGTGGTGTTCATGGTGACGGCGGTCTGGAAGCCGACGTGGTGACCGACGACCGCCACGGCGCCGATCGCTCGCAGCGCGTCGAGGGCGGGAAGACGGCCCGTTACCGGTGGCTCCGGGATTGTTGGCGTGGTGGCTGTGGACATCTGGACATCCAGGGGGTCGCTTTTGCAGGTGACTGGGGAGTAACCTCCCGCCAATGCTAAGGATCGGGTGCCCCGGACGACAGACCGTAGGGCGGCAGGTTACAGGAGGATGAGTGAAGCTTCGCGTGGGCGCCGCGCTCTTCGGGCTAGGTGTCTTGTTGCTGGTCTTCGCGGCCGGGCTGCCGTTCTATGTGGCCCCCGCCGTGACCAAGCTGCCCTATGACCTGGAACCAACGACGTCCGTCGCGGAGGCGAAGGGCGCGAAGTTCCTGCAGATCAAGTCCGAAGCGGGCGCGGTGAGCATCGAGGTGCCGCAGGCCGATCTCGTGTCAAGCGTCGAGGTCATCCCGCAGCCGGAGGACACCAAGGACCGCGTGCCCAAGGAGCTGAAGGGCGACGCGGTCATCTGGAACGTCTTCCAGACGGTCAAGCGCAGCGACAACCAGGATGTGATCAGCCAGTACAGCACCGAGCTGGCGCTCTACCGCATCTCCGGCGCGGCGGCGCCGTGGGACGAGCAGTGGCTCAACGAGTCCGGCGCGGAGCAGACCCCGGTCGGTAACGTCCGCTACTCGGGCCAGATCTACAAGTTCCCGTTCGGCACCGGCAAGCGTGACTACCAGGTGTTCGACCGCGACCTGAAGAAGACGTTCCCGGCGCGGTTCACCGGCACCGAGAAGATCAAGGGCGTCGAGACGTACCGCTTCGAGCAGCGGATCGAGAACGAGCCGCTGAACACCCCGGCGGACAGCGTCAAGACGCTGCTGGGCAAGTTCGCGCCGACCGCGACCAGCGGCCAGGTCGTCTACAGCAACACCCGTACGCTCTGGGTGGACCCGGTGACCGGCGCCTACATCAAGGTGCGCGAGCAGCAGTACAAGGAGCTGCGTCCGGACACCGGTGCCCCGACCGTGCTGCTGGACGCGGACTTCAACTACAACGACGACACGATCAGCCGCAGCGTCGAGACGGTGAAGGACAACCGTTTCAAGATCGGCATGATCAGTGTCTGGGGCCCGATCATCGCCGGTGTGCTCGGCCTGATCGCCCTGATCGCGGGCGTGTGGCTGGTGACCCGGCCCAAGGGTGACGGCAACGCGCGGCACCGCGCGGACGCGCCGACGTCCGACCCGACGCCCACCCGCGTCGACCAGGAGCCAGTGGGTGGCCCGCTCGACGACGAGATCCCGCCGGCGTCGACGAACTGGCGGTCCGACGATCCGTCGGTGCCGGCCCAGCGTTCGGGCGCCGGTGAGGTGGAGCGCCGCTGACCGGTGAGCCGGAAGCACGACGGAGGGGTGGGCCGCATCGCGGTCCACCCCTCCGTCGTGAAGATCTCCCATGCGGGCGAACCTACTTTACATTCGTTACTCGATTGTAACGGCGAGATATCCGGTGACTTTCCGTCGCTTTCACCGTCATCTATGCCCGGTTTGACGCGACATTTCGCCCTCCAGGCCGCCCCTGGCCTGGGATCTCGTGACGCCTGGTCACCTGCCTGTCTCGCCCTGGTGTTACCGCCGGGTAATCGGGGGGTTGTGAGCTGCACCGCATCGGGTGCACGATCAGGCTCGATCGTTACCCGTCGGTAACAGAGGACGGGCCCGGCGCGGGCCGCTGGTTCCCCCACCGGCCGCCGCGCACATTCGTTCGAGGAGGAACCCGTGCAGAATCGGCTCGACAACCAGGGTCGTACCCGGTGGCGGCGGTTCGCCGCCATGATCGTGCCCACCACGGCCGCCGCCGGTGCCATCCTGTTCGGCATGTCGACCGGCGCCATCGCCTCCGACATCACCGTGTCCGGGCAGACGTTCAAGATCGGCGCCGAACGCCTGGAGGGTGAGGGCTTCAAGCAGTACGGCGGCATCGTCCGCGAGAAGGGCGAGGACGGCAAGGCCGGCGCGACCCGCCCGGTCGCGATGGCCGAGATCAGCAGCGCCGAGCTGTACAAGCTCTGCCAGTCCGTCCGCGCCGACCTACCCGGCCTGCCGGTGGTGCTCACCATCAACGCCGGTGAGGGCAAGGACCCCGCCCGGGCCAAGGACCTCGTGATTGCGATGGACTCGCTCGAGGGCGACGCGACCTTCACCAACATCAAGATCGGACGCGACGCCAGCGACCTCAACCCGACGGCGCAGCGCGGCTCGTTCGGCCAGAACTCCGACCGGGTGACCATCCGTGACCTGAAGCAGGTCTCCCGCTACACCACCTCCTCGACGTTCAACCTGGTCGGACTGCGACTCAAGGTCAACGTGGGCGACGACGCCAAGGGCAAGGAGTGCTTCTGAGCTGAGCACGGCCCGCGGTGGCCGACCACCGCGGGCCCGCCCGACCGTCCCCGTCCCCGCTCCGCCAGGAGGAGTACGTGACAACCGTCGACCCGTCCCACGCCCGGCCCGGCACCGCGGCCCGGGCATGGCGGACCTTCCGCCGCTGGCAGCGGAGCCGGCCGTTCTGGGGTGGCCTGTTGATCATCCTGGCCGGGGTGGAGATGCTCGCCTCCACCCGGTTGACCCTCAACGGCCTGAGCTTCAGCAGCGGCGCCACCGGCCTGCTCTCGCTGCTGATCCCGGCCATCCTGGTGACGTGCGGGGTGCTGCTCTGGCTCAGCCCGCCGCAGCGGCTGTTCTACTCGATCGTCGCGGCGATCACCACCGTCTACTCCCTGATCGGGCTCAACCTCGGCGGCTTCTTCCTCGGTCTGCTGCTCGGCATCGTGGGCAGCGCGCTCGCGTTCGCCTGGGTGCCGACCCCTCCGGCTGGTCCCGCCGGTCCGGCCGCCGACGAACCCGGCACCGAGGCGGACGCCGAGGCCGGCACCGTCGTGGACGGGCAGCCCGTGGATACACAGCCCGCGGACGAGCGACCGACCGTCGAGGTGCCGGCCGGCGTACGGCCGGCCGTCGAGCAGCCGACTGCCGAGCGGCCGGGCGGGGAGCGGCCGGTCCCTCGGCAGTCGGTGAACGGGCAGGCGGCCGGATCCGACGGCGGGCCGCCGGAGTGGGCGGGCCGTTCGGCGGACCCGCGCGCCTTCGGCATCGTCCTCGTGGTGCTCGGCCTCGCCGCCGGCGGCCTCGCCGTGCAGCCGCGCGCGGTGCAGGCCGCCCCGAGCAAACCCGCCGCCAGTGCCTGTCCGTCGAAGCCCGCCACGCCGACGCCCGGCGCTAGCGCACCCACGGCGACGCCCACCCCGTCGCCGAGCGCGAGCCCGACGCGGGAGGGCAACATCATCACCGACTTCTTCGAGGGGATCGGTGACCTGTTCACGGGCAGCAGCAAGAAGAACGAGACGCCCTCGCCCACCCCGACCGCGAGCGGATCGGCGGCCCCGACGAGCAAGCCGGCGACCCGCCCCGGCTCGACCGACTGCCCGGCACCGGGCAAGCCGGGCAAGGAGGAACCGGCGAAGCCCGGCAAAGTGGAACCCGGCAAGCCCCTGCCGCGGATCGCCGCGGACCCGAGCCTGCCGAAGGTGGGCCAGACGCCGTCGAAGCTCACCGGCACCAAGGTGACCATGACCGGGCTGCGGTTCGAGGGGATCACCGACCTGCAGACCGAGCAGGGCTCGCTCAAGGTGCTGAAGTTCAGCATGAAGGAAGCGGTGACCGACGACTTCCTGCTGGTCGCCGACGGTCCACGCGGTCGCACCCAGCGGTACGCGACCCCTCAGCTCGTCGTCCGCGACGACGTCGCGTTCTACTGCACCCGGTTCGTCGGCAAGCTCATCGGCATCAAGCTGACGCTGACCCCGGACCTGCCGCTCCCGGACGGGCTGCCGGTCACGCTGCCCTTCAAGGTGACGTTCACCGACCCGGTCATCGACCTGGCGTACGTCACCAGCAACACGCTCACCGGCGAGCCGCTGCGGTTGACCCTCGGCGCGTAGGGCGACGGGTGCCGGCGGTGCGTCCGCCGGCACCCGCACCTCGGCTCAGATCCGGGCCAGCGCCTTGCGCAGCGGGTCGAGCCCCAGCGAACCCAGGTCGAGCGCCCGGCGGTGGAACTCCTTGAGGTCGAAGTCGGCGCCCTTGCGGGCCTTCGCGTCCTCCCGGGCCTGCAACCAGATCCGCTCGCCCACCTTGTACGAGGGGGCCTGACCGGGCCAGCCCAGGTAGCGGTTCAGCTCGAAGCGCAGGTTCTCGTCCGGCACCCGGCAGTGCGCCCGCATGAACTCCCAGCCCAGCTCCGGCGTCCACCGCTCACCCGGGTGGAAGCCGAACGGGTTGTCCTTCGGGATCTCCAGCTCCAGGTGCATGCCGATGTCCACGATGACCCGGGCCGCGCGCAGCGCCTGCCCGTCGAGCATGCCGAGCCGGTCACCCGGGTCGTCGAGGTAGCCCAGTTCGTCCATCAGCCGCTCGGAGTAGAGCGCCCAGCCCTCGCCGTGCCCGGAGACCCAGCACAGCAGCCGCTGCCAGCGGTTGAGCAGGTCGGCCCGGACGGCGGTCTGGGCGACCTGGAGGTGGTGACCCGGCACGCCCTCGTGGTAGACGGTGGTCACCTCGCGCCAGGTGGAGAAGTCGGTGATGCCCTGCGGCACCGCCCACCACATCCGGCCCGGCCGGGAGAAGTCCTCGCTCGGGCCGGTGTAGTAGATGGCGCCGTCGCTCGTCGGCGCGAGGCAGCACTCGATCCGGCGTACCTGCTCCGGGATGTCGAAGTGGGTGCCGTTCAGCTCGGTGATCGCCCTGTCGGCGAGCGCCTGCATCCAGTCCCGGAACGCCTCCTTGCCGCGTACCGTCCGCGCCGGGTCGGCGTCGAGCGCGCGTACCGCGTCGTCGACCGAGGCGCCGCGCCCGGCGATCCGCGCGGCCACCGCGCGCATCTCGGCCTCCAGCCGGGCCAGCTCCGCGAAACCCCAGGCGTACGTCTCGTCCAGATCGACTGTCGCGCCGAGGAAGTACTGCGAGGCCAGTTCGTAGCGCTCCCGCCCGGCGGCCTGCTTGTCCCGGCCCACCGGTGCCAGCTCGGTGCGCAGGAACTGGCCGAACTCGGCGGTGGCGGCGGTCGCGGCGGCGGCGCCCTTGCGCAGTTCCGCGCCGAGCGCGCCGTCGGCGTCGAGCCGCTCGACCAGGCCGTGGAAGAAGTCGTCGCCCTCCGGGTCGACCCACACGTCGCACTGCTTGGCGACCTCGACGAGCTGCACCCGCGAGCTGACCCGTCCGGCGGCGGCGGCCTCGCGCAGCGTGCGCTTGTAGCCGTCGAGCGCGGACGCGAAGCGGTTGAGCCGGGCGGCCACGTTCGCCTTCGCCTCCTCGCCGTCGGTCGGCATGAGGTCGAAGACCATCCGGATCTCGTGCAGCCCGCTGGAGATCACGTTGACCTCGCTGCCGGTCTCGCCCGCCTCGTAGCGGGCCAGCTCCAGGCCGAGGCGTTCCTGCATGGCCTCCTGGGCGGTCCGCTCCGCCTCGGTCTCCGGCTCGGTCACGTCGAGTTCGCCGAGCGTGCGGCGGGCCAGGTCGGCGCGGGCCGCGTAACCCTCGGGCGACAGGTCGTCGAGCTGGTCGTCGTAGCCGGCGATGCCGACGTAGGTGGCGCCGGTCGGGCTCAGCGGGGCCCACTCGGCCACGTACCGGTTGGCGAGGTCATCGATTCGTCCCACGAGGCGACCCTACGTGACCCCGCATCCGGAATACCGCGCGACTTCGTCGGACCTCTGCGGCAGAGTGTCAGGGGTGACCGTCGAGATCACTCCTGACCGGGCCCCGGTACGCAGTTGGCTGCCCGGGTTCGTCGCACTCGCCGCCATCTGGGGTTCCAGCTTCCTGTTCATCAAGGTCGGCGTGGCCGAGCTGCACCCGGTGCACCTCACCCTCTACCGGGTGGCCACCGGCGCGCTGACGCTGCTCGTGGTGCTCGCCGTGCTGCGCGACCGGCTGCCCCGCGAGCCCCGGGTCTGGGCGCACATGCTCGTGGTGGCCGCGTTCGGCGTCGCGGTGCCGTTCACCCTGTTCGGCTACGGCGAGCAGCGGGTCGAGTCGATGCTCGCCGGCATCTGGAACGCCACCACGCCGCTGATCGTGCTGCCGCTGGCGGTGCTGGTGTTCCGCACCGAGCGGCTGACCGCCCGGCGTGCGGTCGGGCTGGGGCTGGGCTTCGTCGGCGTGCTCGTGGTGCTCGGCGTCTGGGAGGGCGTGGGCGGTGCCCACTTCGTCGGCCAGCTCATGTGCTTCGGCGCGGCGGCCTGCTACGGGCTGGCCATTCCGTACCAGAAGAGGTTCGTCGCGGGCAGCGCGTACTCCGGTCTGTCGCTGTCGGCGGCGCAGCTGCTGGTGGCGACCGCGCAGCTCGCGCTGGTCGCGCCGTTCGTCGGCACGCCGCCGTCGCCGATCGGCCTCTCCCCGCGCGTGGCGGCGAGCGTGCTGGCGCTCGGCGCGCTCGGCACCGGGCTCGCCTTCGTCATCAACATGCGCAACATCCGGCTGGCCGGGGCGAGCACGGCGTCCACAGTGACCTACCTGATCCCGGTGTTCGCGGTGCTCGTCGGCGCGGTGGTGCTGGGCGAGCGGATGAACTGGCACCAGCCGGTCGGCGCGTTCGTGGTGCTCGTCGGCGTCGCTGTCGCCCAGGGCCTGTTCGGGCGGCGCCGCCCGCGCCCGGACGCGGTGGCACCCACCGCCCGTCCGGCCGAGGCGGCCACCCGGGGCTGACTCCTCAGCCGCGGCCGGCCGTCCACTTCACCAGACGGTCTGCCGTCCAGGTGTTCACCACCCGCTTCGCCGGTACGCCGCACAGCGCGGCCCGCTCGCAGCCGAACCGCTGCCAGTCGAGCTGGCCGGGCGCGTGCGCGTCGGTGTCGATGGCGAACCGGCACCCGGCCTCCAGCGCGAGGCGGATCAGCCGCTTCGGCGGGTCCTGCCGCTCCGGCCGGGAGTTGATCTCGACGGCCACGTCGTGCTCGGCGCACGCGGCGAAGACGGCGTCCGCGTCGAACTCGCTCTCCTTACGGGTACGCGCGCGGTGCCCCTTGTCGCCGGGCCCGGTCACCCCGGCGGGCCGGGAGGAGACCATCCGGCCAGTGCAGTGGCCGAGGATGTCCAGGTGCGGGTTCGCGATCGCGGTCAGCATCCGGCGGGTCATCTTCGCCCGGTCGTCGTTGAGGCCGCTGTGCACCGAGCCGACCACCACGTCCAGGCGGGCCAGCAGATCCTCGTCCTGGTCGAGTGAGCCGTCGGCGAGGATGTCCACCTCGATGCCGGTGAGAAGGCGGAAGCCCTTCGGCAGCGCCTCGTTGACGGCTGCGACGTGGTCGAGCTGCTTGCGCAGCCGTTCCGCGGTCAGGCCCCGGGCCACAGTGAGCCGGGGCGAGTGGTCGGTGAGCACGAGGTATTCGTGGCCCAGCTCGACCGCGGCCAGCGCCATCTCCTCGATCGGTGAGCCACCGTCGGACCAGTCCGAGTGGGTGTGGCAGTCGCCGCGCAGCGCGTCCCGCAGCTTCGCCGCCGCCTCGTCCAGGTCGGTGCCCTCGGTCGCCAGCAACCGGCGCAGGTAGACCGGCTCCTCGCCGGCCAGCGACTCGGCCACGCAGCGGGCGGTCACGTCACCGACGCCGGACAGCTCGGTCAGCTTGCCGGTGCGGGCCCGCTCGGCCACCTCGGCGGCGGGCAGCGCGCCGAGCGTCTTCGCCGCCGACCGGAACGCCCGCACCCGGTAGGTGGCCTCGTTGGCCCGTTCCAGCAGGAACGCGATCCGGCGCAGGTCGGCGATGGGATCCCGGGCACTCATGTCCTGGAACCTACGCGCATTCGCCGCCCGCCGGGTGACCCCGCACCGCGAGCCGGTCAGCCGCCGCGCGCCTACCGGCCGGGTGCGGCCGGACAGCCGTGCTTGCGCTGCCAGGTGGTGACCTCGGCGACCGGCGAGCGGTTGCCGCCCTTGCGCCACGAGTTCAGGTACGGCGCGGGCCAGACCACTCCCCGGCGGATCCACCAGTCGTCACTGCCCGTGCACTTCGGGGAGAGCCCGAAGTGCAGGTGGCAGACGTTGTTGGCGTTGCCGGTGCGGCCCACCTCGCCGAGCTGCTGCCCGGCGCGTACGCGTACCCCGGCGTCGACACCGGCGGCGATCACGCTCAGGTGCGAGCCGTAGTAGCGCACCCCGTCGTCGCCGAGCAGCGAGACCGAGAGCCCGCCGTTGTCCGGGCCCAGCGGCCCGCGCTTGTCGAACCTGTCGACGCGGCTCACCTCCAGCACCACGCCGTCGGTGACCGCCACCACCGGTTCCCCGCAGTCGGCGAACACGTCGGTGCCCGGGTAGCCGCCGTGCGTCGGGTGATAGTCGACGTTGCCGGACCGCACCGGGAAGACCCGCTTCACGTCGGCGCGCGCCGGCGACGGCGCGGACGACGAGGATGCGGCCGACGACGGGGCCGGATCGGCGGGCTGCGCCGCGGTCGCCACCGCGCTCGGTTCCTGCCACCTGTCGGCGCGCCCGGTGGAGGCGGCGCACCCCCCGGCGGCGAGCGCCGCGACGAGCAGCAGGACCGGGTACGCCGGCCGCGTCCGGCGTCCGATCGATGGCGAGCGCATCCGGTCATCCTGACAGACCACTACCGTAGGGACGAATGCCGAACGCGGGACGGGTGATCCGGGAAGGGGGGCGGCGGTGACGCACGGATGGCACGGCGGACCCGAGGGGACCGGTCCGGGGGCGTTCCCGCCACCGCGTACGCCCTCCGGGCTGTTCCCGTCGAGCACGTCGATGCGGCCCAGCTACCGCGAGCCGTACCCGATCACCGGCGCCGGCGTCGCAGCCGGCGCGCTCGTCGCGTTCGCCTGGTTGCTGTTGTTCGGGCTGCTCGGCGGCGGCGTGGCCGGTTACGCCTGGTGGACGCTGCTGGCCGGCGGCCTGGCGTGGGTCGCCGCCGCGGTGCTGGTCCGTCACGGCGACCGGGGGGTGGCGACGGGCGTCGCGATCGTCACCGCCGGTGGCTGGAGCATCGCCGCCGGGATCGTCGCGATGCGCTGGGCGCAGACCGGAGACTGGCCGCTCTGGTGACCTTCGGTGCCGGTTTCGCTGCGTAGCGAAGGCCACCTTGACGTACGCGTGAGGACGGTCCACGCTCGCGGTATGGCCTGGACCACACCGCCGCGGCTCGACCCCGAGCGGAGCCGCCGTCGCCTGCAACTCCTCGCCGAGTTGGCCGGTGCCCGTGCGGTGCAGCAGCGGCAGCGGCCGCAGCGGGCCCGCACCGAGCGACTGCGCCAACTCATCGCCACCCGCCGGCGCGTCGTCGGCTGACCGGCTTTCTCTTCAGGAACGGCCGGCCCATACGGGGCGTTGACCGCTCGCCCGCCGATCCGACCGGTTAACGTGCATCGCGTGACGTGTCGGCGTGCTGCCGAGGCTGATTTGGGGGGACCGTGTCGTACTTCGCTGCTGCCGTGGCGCGCGTCGACGGCGGCTGGACCGCCGGTGAGGTGAGCCTGCGCGGCGTCACCGACATCGAGGAGGTGGCCGACCGGCTGCGCGACGTCGAGCCGGACGCCGACCTCTCGCTGCTGTTCGTCGAGGCCGACGACACGTACCTGGTCATCCTGCGCCTGGACGAGGGGGAGGACCTGCGGGTCTTCGGCTCGGACTCGGCGTACGCGGAGGAGTCCCGGCTGGGCGCGCTGCTCGTCGGCGACCTGAAGACCTCGGTGACCGGGCTGGAGGAAGTCGACGAACCGCGCACCTCCGCCGGCGACGACGACAGCGAGCAGCCCGCCGTGGACCCGGAGGCCGACCCGGTCGGCGACGCGGACCTGCTGGCCGACCTGGGCATCCCGGCGCAGAAGCTGCTGGCGCTCTGCGCGCACGAGGGCTCCATGCCGGCCGACGTGACAGCCGAGATCTGCCAGGTGCTCGGCTGTGTGGACGAGGTCGAGGAGCTGCGTGAGGTCTGAGCCCGGGGAGTCAGTGACGCCCGGCGCCGCCGAACCGGCAGACGCGACCGATCCGTCGCTGGAGACCGTACGCCCGGGGCAGCCCACCCCCGGCCGGGCCGCGCGCGTCGGTCCCGGCGCCGACGAGGCGCTCGCCGACCCGGGCGCTGTGGGCCGCCGGCAGCGGCACGAGCTGTGGATGCGCCGGGCCCTCGAGGTCGCGGTGACCGGCCCGGACGGTGCGACCCCCGACGCCGACGACGTGCCGGTCGGCGCGGTGCTCTACGGCCCCGACGGCACCGAACTGGCGATCGGGCGCAACGAGCGGGAGCTGACCGGCGACCCGACCGCGCACGCCGAGGTGCTGGCGCTGCGGCGGGCCGCGCAGCGGCTCGGCCGGTGGCGGCTGGACGACTGCACGCTCGTCGTGACGCTCGAACCGTGCACCATGTGCGCCGGGGCGATCGCCCTGGCCCGCGTCTCGACAGTGGTGTTCGGCGCGTGGGAGCCCAAGACCGGCGCCGTCGGGTCACTCTGGGACGTGCTGCGCGACCGCCGCGTCACGCACCGCCCCGAGGTGTACGGAGGCGTGCTGGAACGCGAGAGCGCGGCGCTGCTGCGCGCCTTCTTCCGCTGAGGGGTTCTGGTCTTGTCTCAGGCGCTCTTGTCTCAGGCGCTTGCCGGCGCGGGGCGCAGCAGCGTCGCGGCCACCCCCTGGGCTACCTCGGTCCATGCGGTCGGACGCAGCGTGGCCGGGTCGAGCCGGACGATCGACCGGGTGCCGGTGGCGTGCACGGTCGCGCCGTCGGTCGAGCGGAACTCGAAGGCGTAGCGGGCACTGCTGGTGCCGAAGTGCTCCAGCCAGAAGTGCACAGCCACCGTGCCGATGCCGATGACCGGCGCGCGGTAGGTGATGGTGAACTCGCGGACCGCGTGGAACACGTCGGGGGTGGCGTGCACGTCGCCGCGGAAGGCGACGCCGCGCTCGGCCCAGTACGGCGTCAGCGCGCGTTCCAGCAGCACGGCGTACCGGGCGTTGTGCAGGATGCCCATCGCGTCCAGGTCGTCGAAGTGCACAGGCACGTACTCGACGTGCCCGAACTCCGCAACCGGCCGGTCGGTGGTGGCGTGGCTCATGACTGGCCTTCCGGTAGCAGGGCCGGATCCGGGCAGAGCGCCCGCAGCCGGTTCAGCAGGCCCTGGCGGGCGTGCCGGTAGGAGGCGTCCGGGTCGAGCAGACGGGACCGCATCACCGCGCTGATCCCCAGCGCGTCGATCTCGTACGCGAGCAGCGGCACGTCCATGTCGGCGGGGAGTTCGCCGAGGTCGACCGCCTCCTGGACGAGTCGCTCCAACAGTGCGGTCCAGCGGGACAACGCGTCGGCGAGCCGGTCCCGGACCGGGCCGGGACGGGCGTTGTACTCGAACTCGGTGTTGGCGAAGAAGCAGCCGCCGGGCAGTACCCGGGCGGCGTAGAAGTCGATCCGGGCCTCGTGCAGCGCGCGCAGCCGGCGTACGCCCCGGGGTGCGTCCAGGGCGGGGGCGACGATCATCTCCTGCCACTGCGCCACGGCCCGGTCGACGGTGGCGAGTTGCAGCGCCTCCTTGGAGCGCCAGTGCGCGAAGAGGCCGGACTTGCTCACCTCCAGCCGGTCGGCGAGCTGGGCCAGGGACAGACCGTGCAGGCCGACCTCGGTCGCCAGCGCCACTGCGGTGTCCAGCACCGCGGTGCGGGTGCGGTCGCCACGGGCGACGCGGCCGTCGGAGGTCATGCGGTCAGCCTAGGCGAAACAAGCACGACCGGTCGTATTTATTTTTGTGACGCCGGTAACGCGCAACCGCCCCGCCACCGGGCGGTGACGGGGCGGTCCAGGATCGATCGGGTCAGGCGATGATGGTGTCCAGCGCGATCTCGACCATCTGGCCGAACGTCTGCTCGCGCTCCTGCGACGTGGTCTTCTCGCCGGTCTTGATGTGGTCGCTGACGGTCAGGATGGTCAGCGCGCGGGCCTTGAAACGCGCCGCGATCGTGTACAGCGCCGCCGACTCCATCTCCACCGCCAGCACGCCGTAGTCGGCGAGCGTGTCGTACAGGTCCGGCCGGTCCGTGTAGAAGGCGTCCGCCGCCAGGATCGGCCCCACCCGCATGCTGATGCCGCGCCGCTCGGCCACCTCGACCGAGGTACGCAGCAGCCCGAAGTCGGCCACCGGGGCGTAGTCGATCAGCCCGTCGAAGCGCATCCGGTTCATGTTCGAGTCGGTGGACGAGCCGATCGCCGCCACCACGTCCCGCAGCTGCAGATCCTCGGTCAGGGCGCCACAGGAGCCGACCCGGATCAGCGACTTCACGCCGTACTCGTTTACCAGCTCGTGGGCGTAGATCGAGGCGGACGGCATGCCCATGCCGGAGCCCTGGACGGACACGTCGACACCGTTCCACTTGCCGGTGAAGCCCAGCATGCCGCGCACCGTCGTGTAGCAGCGGGCCCCCTCCAGGTAGGTCTCCGCGATCCACTTGGCCCGCAGCGGGTCGCCCGGCATCAGGACCCGCTCGGCGATCTCTCCCGGCTCAGCGCCGATGTGCGTACTCATGGCAAAGATCCTGCCAGGCCGGGCCGAGGGATACCGGTTCGGCGTCCAAGCCGGCGGTCCTGTACCCTCGTCGGCGGTGGCGTGTCCGAGTGGCCTAAGGAGCACGCCTCGAAAGCGTGTGAGGGTTTACGCCCTCCGCGGGTTCAAATCCCGCCGCCACCGCCATATCGATCAAGCGCCCGGGTTGTCCCGGGCGCTTCGTCGTCAGCAGGGGCCGTAGCCCTCGTCGAAGAGGCGGCGGGCCCAGTCCGCGTACCCGGCGATGATCTCGCGGACGGTGACGCCGTCGTGCAGGAACAGGTACGCGCGGTCGCCGTGGCGGGCGAGCAGCCCGGCGAAGCGGTGGCTGCCGGGCGGTGCCGGCAGGTCGACGGCGCCCGGGTACGCGGCGCGGGCCTCGCCGACCGATGAGCCGGCGCTGATGCCCTCGGGTGTGCTCATCGGGTCGTCGAGCCAGAGCAGGACGAGCCGGTCGTCGACGAAGATCGGGCTGACCGAACCGTGCCCGACCAGCGCGGGCCCGCATGCCTCCTCGTCGGCGCGCAGCACGCCGCGCCGGGTCAGGTCCGCCTCGGTGTCGCCGAACTCCGCGTTGCGCAGGCCCTCCAGACTCACCACCTGGGCGGCGCCGACCGGGCGGGTGGGCCACTGTGGATGAACGCCGCTGCCGGCTGCGGACGCGGCAGCAAGCAGTGCGGCAATAAAGCCGAATTGTCGTAGTTTCATGCAATCCCCCAGTCACCAACGGGACCGGGGCGATGAGGTTGCTGCTGTTTGTCGGATTGGCGTAGTTCCCACTCCTCGGCCAGCTCGTCCCAGTAGTCGGCGGACAGTCCGCGCCGGCCGTGCGCCAGCCAGCCGTCCGTGTCGCGTTCCAGGTGCAGGCCCAGTTCCGCGAACGGGTCGATCCACGCGCCCGGCTCCGCGCCCAGCCGGGCCAGCGCCGTGTTGATCGGCCACTCGGTTCGCGGCCGGTCCAGCGCGGCGTCGTACCGCGGGCCCCAGCTCACCTCGCCGTCCAGCCACACCACCGCCGACTGGTGGCCCAGGCCGCCCGCGAACTCCGCCTCCAGGTACGCCATCGGGCCGCTCCTCGACCAGCGGGCCAGCACCTCCGCCAGCGGTGGCGAGAGCACCAGCCGGAACGGGCGCTCGGCGCGCGGCTCGTCGGTGGCGTAGTCCGGCAGGCCGCCGGTCAGTTCCTGCACCAGTTGCGGGGTGACAGGCAGCAGCGCGAAGTCCTGGCGGAGCGCGGCGAGCACCGCGTGGTCCAGGTCGGCGGTCTGCTCGCGAAGCAGCTCGACGTCGGCGACCACGGCGCTGAGCTGGTAACTCATCCGGTCCTCTCGGCGTCCACAGGCTGTGGATGGAACATGTGTACGACGGATTGTCAGGCGCTTCGCCGCGCTCGGCGAGTGACGCGGCCGATGCCCAACGTACGGGCGCGGCAGCGCCGGCGCATCATCGCGCCCGATACTCGCCCTGCACGGTTGTCGGATCGGGGTGGCGGTGTTCGTAGCCGGGGTGACGGCGGCCCGGCCCGCGGCCGGCGAGAGTGGAAGAGGAACCGATGGCGCAGTACCTGATCTCCGTACTCGACGACACGACCGGCTCGGCCACCGAGGCGGAGATGGCCGCGATCGGTGAGTTCAACGAGCGGTTGCGAGCCGACGGCCACTGGGTCTTCGCCGGTGGGCTCGCGGCACCGGAGACCGCCACGGTCGTGGACGCGCGGGGCGGGAGTCCGCTGCTCACCGACGGCCCCTACGTGGAGACGAAGGAGTACGTCGGCGGGTTCTGGATCATCGAGGCACCGGACTTCGACGTGGCGCTGCCGCTCGCCGCGCTGGCGTCGCAGCGGTGCAACAGGCGGGTCGAGCTGCGGCCGTTCCTGGGCGCGTGACAGACCCCGGCGAAGCGCTCACCCGGGTCCACCGCGAGGAGTGGGCCCGGGTCGTCGCCACGCTCGCCCGGCGCATCGGCGATCTCGACGTGGCCGAGGAGATGACCGCCGAGGCGTTCGCCGCCGCCGTCGAACGGTGGTCGGCCGACGGCGTACCGCCGAACCCCGGCGCGTGGCTCACCACCACCGCGTACCGGCGGGCCGTCGACCGGATCCGGCGCGAGAGCCGGCGGGACGACAAGCACCGGGAGGCGCTGATGCTGGCCGACGTGCCGGAGCCGCTCGGTGTCATCGACGACGACCGGCTCCGCCTGATCTTCACCTGCTGCCACCCGGCGCTGGCCATGGACGCGCGGGTGGCGCTGACGCTGCGCCTGGTCGGCGGGCTCACCGTGCCGGAGATCGCGCGGGCCTACCTGGTCCAGGAGGCCGCCATGAGCAGGCGGATCACCAGGGCCAAGACGAAGATCAAGGCGGCCGGGATCCCGTACCGGGTGCCGTCCCGCGAGGATCTGCCGGCCCGGGTCGCCGGCGTGCTCGCCGTCCTGTACCTGATCTTCAACGAGGGCTATCTCGCCTCCGACCCGGCCAGGGAGGCGGTGCGTGCCGACCTGACCGCCGAGGCGATCCGGCTCACCCGGCTGGTCCGTACGCTGCTGCCCGACGACCACGAGGCCGCCGGCCTCCTGGCGCTGATGCTGCTCACCGAGGCCCGCCGGCCCGCGCGGGTCTCCGCGACAGGCGAACTCGTCGTCCTCGCCGAGCAGGACCGCAGTGCCTGGGACCGCGACCTCATCGCCGAGGGGCACGCCCTGGTCCGCGCGTGCATCGCCGCCGGCCGGCCGCCGGGCCGCTACCAGATCCTCGCCGCGATAAACGCCGTCCACACCGACGCCCGCGACGCGCGGGACACCGACTGGGCGCAGATCGCCGCGCTCTACGACCATCTGGTGCGCGTCGACCCGTCGCCGATCGTGCGGCTCAACCGGGCCGTGGCGGTCGCCGAGCTGGACGGGCCGCAGGTGGCGCTGGCCGAGGTGGACGGGTTGCCGCTGGAGGGCTATCACGCGTACCACGCGACGCGAGCCGAGCTGCTGCGTCGGATGGGGCGGGGCGGGGAGGCGCGGACGGCGTACGACAGGGCGATCGAGCTGGCCGGGAACAGCGCGGAGACGGCGTATCTGAGTCGGCGGCGGGACCAGTTGGGTGCCCGGTGAGGCGCAGGGCCGGACCTCGACGAGCCCGGCCCTGCGCCGATCAGGTCGTCACCACGCGGACATGTCGGGGAGCTGGTCGATCGAGATGGTTCTGGGGTCGGCCATCGCGGTACGCCACAACCCGGCCACGTCCTTGCCGCTGCCGTTCCAGTCGCGCGACGCCCACACCACGAAGTACGGCCACGCCGGGTCGGAGTTCGGGTTGAGCGGGCTGAACGTCTCCGCCACACCGGTGGTCTTGGCGCCGCTGACCGCCTTGGTGGTGGCGAAGTCGGAGGCGCTCTGGAAGTAGTCGGAGGTGACCAGGTCGGCGTAGCCGTCGCCCGGGTACCAGGACGCCAGCGAGGTGCCCTGGCCGCTGGCCATGCCGTTGAACACCCAGACGATGTTGTGCGCGCCGGCGAGCTGAGCCCGCTGATAGATCAGCCGCCAGAGCTGCTTGTAGGCGTCCTGGCCCTTCTTCGCCCACCACATGTAGTTGTTGTTGGCCTCGTGCAGCGGGCGGAACAGCACCGGCACTCCGGCGTCGCCCATCTTCTTCAGCTCGCGTACCACCAGGTCGATGTCCTGGTAGAGCTTCGACGACGGGTTGGTCAGGTCGGGCTGGAAGTCGCAGGGCGCGGAGTAGTTGCCGCCGCGCGGGCAGTACCAGTGCCACTGGAACGCCACGATGCCGTTGCGCGACTTGGCCCAGTCGATGACCTGCTGGGTCTGCACGCTGCCCCGGGTGTACTCCATGAAGTCGAACGCGACGATGGCCGGATAGCGGCCGGTCAGCTGCTGCACCCGGTCCGCGTCCGGCAGGTCGGTCTGACCGCTGACGTAGGTGTGCGTGCGCAGGTAGCAGATCAGGTTGCGGGCCTTCGAGTTCGCCTGCGGGTCGGCCGGCGCCTGGCCGCAGTCCGGGCCGGGCGGGGTGGGCGGCTTCACCGCGTACACCTCGAACTCGTAGAGCGAGTAGCCCCAGGCGGTGCCGCGGGTGGTGCCGGACATCCGGACGTAGCGGCCGCTGGCCCCGGCGGGCGTGACGTCGTCGGTGCCGCCGTCGCCCGTGGTGGTGCTGAAGACAGGGGTCCAGGTGGTGCCGTCCGTCGAGGTCTGGATCTGGTACGCCCTGCCGTATGCGGCCTCCCAGCGCAGCCGCACGGTGTTGATCGGGTACGTGGCGCCAAGGTCCACCTGGATCCACTGCGGGTCGGCGTAGAGGCTGGACCAGCGGGTGCCACCGTTGCCGTCGACCGCCTGCCCGGGGACGTTCGGGCTCTCCGTCGACGAGACGGTGACCGGCCGGTTCAGGGCGAGGTTGCCGGTGGGGAGGCCGGTCGGGCTCGGGTCCGGCGTGGGGCTGCCGGTCGGGCTCGGGCTGCCGGTCGGGCTCGGCGGCGCGGTGTCGCCGCAGGCCGCGCCGTTGAACGTGAACGCGGTGGGGGCCGGGTTCGACCCGGCGTAGGTGACGTTGAAGCCGAAGCTGATCGTGCCGCCGGCCGGGACGCCCGCGTTGTAGGAGACGTTCGTGGCGGTGGCGTTCGCGCCGGATTGCGTCTTCGTCGCGTTCCACATGTCGCCGATCACCTGGTTGCCGGGGAACACCCAGCCCAGTGTCCAGCCGTTCACGGCGGCGCCGCTGGTGTTGGTGATCGAGACGTTCGTGGTCGCGCCGCCGCCCCAGTCGTTTGTGACCTGCCAGGTCACCGAGCAGGCGCCGGCGGCGGCCCGGGCGGGTGGCGTGGTGACGAGGGCGGTGGCGAGCGCGGTGACGGCTGCCGCCGCCCCGGCCAGGCATGCCCGGGTGCGGGTGCGTCGGATCATGAGGAACTCCCGTGTGGGTGGTGGTTGCGGGGAGTTCGCCGCCCGGACGGGCCGGACCGTCGGTTGCCCTTCCGGCGGTCGGCCCGGCGAAGTATCTACGATGGTCTACTTAACCGGTTAACCATGTCAATCCCCGATCGAACCCATGTCGAATGACGAATGTTGTGAACCGGTCAAGATCCCACCGAGGGGAGCGGGGCGTCTGGCGTGGTCGCCACGGGGTGCCGGATGGGAGACGACGAAGGGCCGGCACGCGGGTGCCGGCCCTTCGGGATGGAGCGGAGGATACGAGATTCGAACTCGTGAGGGTGTGAACCCAACACGCTTTCCAAGCGTGCGCCCTAGGCCTCTAGGCGAATCCTCCGCGAGCCAGGATACAGGTCTCCCGACGGCGGGCCACCCCACCCTCCCGGAAGATCCACAACCCTTCGGGTAGGCTTGGCGTCACCTCCCGTGCGGCGGTACCTCGTGAACCTCCCCAGGGCCGGAAGGCAGCAAGGATAAGCGAGCTCTGCCGGGTGCACGGGAGGCCTTTCTGTCTCCCGGGCCGGGTAACGTCGCTGCGGGTCGGGTCACGGGGTGGTGGGTGGTCACCCGGGGCCGACCGGCGCAGAATGGCTCGGTCGAGAGGAGGCGGGACGGGTGGCACTGGCCCTTTACCGCAAGTACCGGCCGCGGACGTTCGCCGAGATGATCGGCCAGGAGCAGGTCACCGAGCCGCTGTCGCAGGCGCTGCGCAGCGGGCGGCTCAACCACGCCTACCTCTTCTCCGGTCCGCGGGGCTGCGGCAAGACCTCCAGCGCCCGGATCCTGGCCCGCTCCCTCAACTGTGAGCAGGGCCCCACCCCCGAGCCGTGCGGGCAGTGTGACTCGTGCCGCGGGCTGGCTCCCGACGGCGGCGGCTCGATCGACGTCATCGAGATCGACGCGGCCAGCCACGGTGGTGTCGACGACGCCCGTGAGCTGCGCGAGAAGGCGTTCTTCGCGCCGGCCCGCAGCCGCTTCAAGATCTACATCATCGACGAGGCGCACATGGTCTCGTCGGCCGGCTTCAACGCGCTGCTCAAGCTGGTCGAGGAGCCCCCGGAGTACGTCAAGTTCATCTTCGCCACCACCGAACCGGAGAAGGTCCTCGGCACGATCAAGTCGCGGACCCACCACTACCCGTTCCGGCTGTTCCCGCCGAAGGTGGTCCGCCCCTATCTCGAGCAGCTCTGCGAGGCGGAGGGCGTCAAGGTCGAGCCGGCGGTCTTCCCCCTGGTGGTGCGCGCCGGCGGGGGCAGCATGCGCGACAGCCTCTCCGTGCTCGACCAGCTCATCGCGGGCGCCGGCCCGGAGGGCGTCGACTACGCCCGGGCCGCCGCGCTGCTCGGGGTCACCGACGCCGCGCTGATCGACGAGATGTGCGACGCACTCGCCGCCGGTGACGGCGCCGCCGCGTACGCCACCGTCGACCGGGTCGCCGAGGCCGGGCACGACTCGCGCCGCTTCGCCTCCGACCTGCTGGAACGTCTCCGCGACCTGATCGTCCTGCAGCAGGTGCCCGATGCCGCCGCCAGAGGCCTCATCGACGGCCCGGCCGACCAGATCGAGCGGATGGCCGCCCAGGCGCAGCGCCTCGGCCCGGCCACGCTGTCGCGCTGCGCCGACATCGTGCACAACGGCCTGGTCGAGATGCGCGGCACCACGGCGCCCCGGCTGCTGCTGGAGCTGATCTGCGCGCGCATGCTCCTGCCCGGCGCGGACGACTCCTCCGCCGGCCTGCTCCAGCGCCTGGAGCGGATGGAGCGCCGGCTGACGCTCGGGGGCGCCGAGCCGCCGCCGGCCGCCGCCGACTCCGCGCACCCCACCCAGACCCCTGGGGTACGCCCGG
>NZ_JBMVFV010000066.1:0-34172 GCF_049538395.1 Micromonospora sp. AB353
GGTCTGGGCGCTCGCCGCCACCGACGGGGTTTCAACGCTGCGCTCACTGCGCCGTCGTCCCTGACACACGAGCCGAATCCAACGACATCGTCAGTCCGTTTGCCGATCGCTCCCTGGGTGCCAGTTCCAGATCGTCTCTGATGACGACCATGTATGCCCAGATGCCGTCGCCGCACCGACACGAACCCCCATGCCTGCGAGCAGAGTGTCACGATGAACGGGGTGGGCCGTTCTCGACGGTCGCGACTGCGGCGACCGGGTGGACGCCCCGGACTTTGACGGGTGCGCTGTTGATGGGGGACCGGGGCGCCGTGGACCTGGTGATGACCTGTCGTCGCCCCTCGTTTACCCCCCGAAAACCTCCACTCATGATTGACAATCAGTGACAAGTGGCGATCACCGCATGATTGCATCTGTTCAGCTCATCGAACAAATGCGACAACCGATAGCGACGTTGCGGTGGTTACTTTCGGTAACAAGGGGTTTTGGCAACCAATGACAAGCCCTGAGAGGACTCGACAAGAGGTTCTTCTGAATTCAAATCTCCTCGTTCCCACGTGGCCGCCGTCGTCCGTGCGCTGGAGCTCGATGACCACGAGATGCCCGTCCTTGTCTACGGCGAGTAGGTCGACCCGGCACCGGGTGTCCTCCCAGTTGCCGAGCTCCTCGTCCACGACCAGAAGGTCGGGGGTGAGCATGGCGATGTCGTTCCCGGAGGAGCCGTTGCAGGTCCTTGCGATCGTAGAGCCCGAGGGCGGTGAACCGGGCTGCGTCGCGCCGCCGCAGGTGTTCGTCGGCGATCTCGTGCAGTGGCATGCCGCCTCCTCGCCGCTTCGCCTCACCGAGAATGGTGCACCGCTAGCCAGTGATGAGCGGGGCCAGGCCACCGGCTTCGGCTATCGCCGTACGAAGGCGGGTCTGAGCCTCGATGAACCAGGTTATGTACTCGGGCCAGTCGTCCCCGTTGTTGATGTCACCCTTGCGGTACTCCGCGATGCGGCAGCCCTTCCTGGCCTGTAGTGGTTCGTACGACAGGGTGTTTCCGAAAGTCGGCTCCAGCTTGGCGCGGGCGGCGGCGAAACGCGCGTCGTTGACCGCGGGATCGGGGTCCTGAAAGAAGATCTCGCTCGACAGGCCGGATCGGCCGAACGTGCACGTGTACGACATGCCGTTCATGCCGGCGGGCAGGGACTGCCAGTTCTGCGGCGAGCCCTTGGTCGACGTCGTCCACCCGAGCTTGCGGTCATGGACCGCCTTAAGGAACCTCGTCCAGAACTCCTGGTAGGTCAATGCTCGTTCGCTTGCCGTGGTGTCGCCCTTGGCGAGCGCCTTGAGCTTCTTGCCCCAGTCATTTGGCTGCACGACCAGGCGCATGAGGGGCGCCGGCACCGACTCGCCGATGCGTACCGCGCTGATCTCGATACCGAAGAACCGCGTGTTCTCATCCGTACGAGTGTTCAGCCAGTCCAACGCGGCCCGATGTTCCTCGCGAAACTCGGTCGCGATCCACACCACGTTGACCGGATCCGTCCCACCGGCGTAGGTCAGCAACTGCCCCAGATGGCCGTGGTCCGTCCTCGTCAGCTGATTCTCGATGATCACCGTCTCGTTCGTCGCCTCGTCGACACCAATCAGGTCCAGCGAGAATCCGCCCACCGGGTGCTCGGCTGACGACAGCAACAAGTCCATGCCGAGCAGCTCGCCGAGCACATCCGCGTTCGCCAGCAACCACGGCGTGAAGCTGTGCGCCTCGTGCTTCCAGACTTGCCGTACATCGAGCAGTTCGAGCTTGCCGAGCGTGGGCAGTCCCTCGCCGGCGTCCAGAAAGGTCATATCACCGACCGTATCGGCTTGAGGCCGATCCTGACGTCCCATGGCCACCTTCTTGGCACTGGCATCGCCGGGGCGACCGTCACGAGGCCGCCGAAGCTCCTCGGTCCGGCATCCAGGCGAGGATGTCCAGCAGGCGCACGTCCGACAGGCGATCCGCCGCCTCGGCGACCAGCGGATCGTCGTGGTGACGCGCGGCGGTCCGTAACAACGTGAGGCCCTCGGCGGCCCGCAGCAGATCCGTGCGGTATGCCGCCCAGTAGGCCCGCCGCGGTGGTGCGTGCCGGCTGCCTGCCTGCTGCAGTTCACGCGCCGCGCCCTCGGCAGCCCGCCGGTACCGCCGCAGCAGCGCGCTGTCGAGGATGAGGAACAGCCCAGGCCGCACCAGGTGCAGGGCCTTGCTTACCTTCGCGTGCCCGAGCCCTCGCGGACTCTCCTGGAAGAAGTGTTGGTACAGCCGGAGCGCACCGTCGTAGCAGCCGTCGTCGAGCATCGGGTCGGCGTCGCGGAGTTGGGCGTTGAGCGGGACGTCGTCCCAGGGCGCGGTCTCGCTCAGCCAGAGCAGGTGGCGCTCCTGTTCCCGGCTGATTCTGCTGCCCATGTACGGTGCGCGAGTTACCTTGATGAGCTTCGGCGTCAGCACGGGATGCGTGCCGGCCAGCCAGTCGTAGGCGCGGACCGTGCGGGCATGCCGCTTGCAGTAGTCGACGAAGACGCCGAGCGGGTCGTTCACCGGTCGACCGGCGACCTCGATCGGGGCCACTGGGGCACCTGCCTTTCTGATCGCTCGGCGGAGTCGTCGCTTCCCAGCCTGCTTCGGTCCACCAAACCGTGACAACCTCTGCGGGTGCCACCGAGAGGAGCGCTCCGGTGACGACAGCTACCCGAGCGGGTCGTTCCGCGTCGGGTGTTGGTCCCATTCTGGGCACGGCTCTCGCCGACGGCATCGATCCGCCTAGCGCATTTACTAGCATCACCATTCCTTCATCGTCCACTTGGGGGCGCTCGGGTCGTCGGCCTCAAGGCCGGGACGAGGAGTCGACGAAGCGCATGGTGGCCAACGGCAAGAGCCAGTTCGAACGGCTGAGCGAGAGCGGGTACTACGCCGCCGTGGTCGAGGCGAACCGGGCATACCTAAACGTCGCGGTGACCGACCCGGCCGGCACGGAGCGGGAGTACTGGACCCTCTCCTGCCTACCGAACACCAAGAGCAACCCGCGCCGGCTGTCCGCGGTGTGCATGCGAACGATGGAGACTTTCGTTCTGCACCAACCGATCGATCCGGAGAACCAGGACCTGGCCGAGGGGTTCGTCATCGTCCGGCGGTCCGTGCTCCGCCGGCACTGGCCGATCAGCCGTGCCCTGGCCCGGGAGTTTCCAGGCCTCACCGAGGAGCCGTCGGACTACCAGGACGCGGGACCGGACCAGGTTCGAGTGTGCGGTCCGTACGACCAGTTGGTCGCGGCGCTCGCCGACGAGCGCTTCGCCGCCGCAGTCCGGCACCTGACCTCCACCCTCCTCACCGCGCGGACCATGCAGGGCGCCGGGCACAGCCCTCGGCTTGTCGACGAGGTACTGGGCCGCGCACGGCCGGCCGCCGAGTGGATCTATCCGGTGAACGACCGCACCGAGGCGTGGGGCTACGACCAGGACGTGCTGGACATGTTTGGGAGCCTGCCAGCCGACGGCGCATACGACGACTGGCACCTCTCCTCCTGCTTCCATCAGATCCGGGCCGGAGACCGAATCTGGGTCTACGCCAGCACCCCGCACCGACGGATCGTGGCCGCTGGGACCGCCTGGGCTGACCCGTATCTCCGCGGACGGCGACGGTTCGGAGTGGCGGCTGGAGATCCGCTGGGAGGTGCCGCTGACCCGTTTCCTGCTCAGCCGCGGCGTGGCAGGGGCAGACGTGTTGGAGAAGGTCGTGCAGGGCGTTCGCGCCGTGCAGCCGGTAGAGTCGGACCGCCTGGCCAAGATTCTGGACGAGGCCCGGGCGCCCGAACCCGAGGGACTGCCGGAGGGCCGCCGTCGGCGGCTGGCGCAGGTGACGGCCCGACAGGGGCAGGCCGACTTCCGTCGCCGGCTCATCGAGGCGTACCAGGGCCGCTGTGCGATCAGCGGTTGCGGCGTGGAGGCGGCGCTGCAGGCCGCGCACATCGAGCCGTACGACGGGCCGGCCACCAACCGGGTTTCCAACGGCCTTCTACTCCGAGCAGATCTACACAACCTCTTCGACCAAGGGCTGCTCTGGATCGACGACTCGTACCGGGTCCAGGTTGCGGAAGGGCTCGACCACTACGGCGAGTTCGCCGGGGTCGAACTGCCGCCGACGGCGGATCCCGCGCACCGGCCGGACCAGCGGGCGCTGGCGGCGCACCGCCGCGACCACGGCGTTGAGTGACGATTTCCGCAGCCGACCGACCCCGGAGGGGCGCCTGCGCTTCTTCCGGTGTCGCCACCGATGTTGACTTGGACAGGCGGCGCTTGGTCATCGGGTCGGGTCGACCCACCGGACCCGCGCCCGGTAGGGACGCTGCCGACCTGCTCGCATCTCCACGTCGGACGCTCATGGAGCCCAGGTGGCGTCCGGATCTGCCGATAAGCGGATGTTCGCGGCCGGGACAGCAGGATGGCGTTAGAGGTCATCGAGGCCGCCCAGGACCGCGAAGAACGATAGCGGGAGCCGGTCCCCGTGACGTGGGGGAATTCGGCACGGGGCGGGCCGTTCGGGGATTCGGGCCGGTCGGCTTGGCACCTCACTCGGCGGAGGCCGCCGCGGTGCGGCGGGCTCCGCCGACCACGACCAGGGCCAGGATGGCGAGCGCGGCGCCGATCCACAGCACGCTCGTGGTGGCGATGCCGTCGACGGCGAGGCCGCCGGCGAGGGCGCCGAGCGCGATGGACAGGTTGAAGGTGGAGACGTACAGCGAGGAGGCGGCCTCGGTGTTGTTCGGCGCGGCGTCCAGGATCCAGGTCTGGAAGGTGACCGGTACCGCCCCGTAACCCAGGCCCCACAGGAGCATGATGGCGCCCGCGGTGACGGTGTCGGTGTCGACCAGCGCGAGAAGCAGCATGGACACGGCGAGGACCACGGAGATGCCTATGACAATCTGCCGCAGCCTGTTGGCCACGAGTGTTCCCGCGATGAAATTGCCGCAGATCCCGGCGATGCCGAAGGTGAGAAGCAGGGCACCGATCAGGCTCCCGTCGATGCCATCGTCGAGCAGGACCGGCCGGACGAACGTGTAGGCCAGGAAGTGACCGGTGATCACCAGGAAGGTGATCGCGATCCCGGCCCGCACGCCCGCGTTGCCCGTGAATACCTTCGGCAGGTCGGAGAAAACGATGGTCTGCTCGGCCGGCACCTTCGGCATCAGGAAGAGGATGCAGGCCAGGGAGACCAGTCCGAGGAGGCCCACGACGGCGAACGCGGTACGCCAGCTGCTGAGATCACCGATGATCGTCCCGGTCGGCACTCCCAGGACGGACGCGGTCTCCACGCCACCGAAGATCACGGCGGTGGCCCGCGGAACGTGCCTCTCCGGCACCAGTCGCAGTGCTATGCCGCCGGCGAGGGACCAGAAGCCGCCGACGCTGATACCGATCAGGAAACGTGCGACCAGGACGATCGCGAAGCTGTCCGCGAAGGCGGAGGCCAGGTTGGCCAGGCCCACCAGACCGATCAGAATCGCCAGCACGACGCGGCGGTCGATGCGGCCGGTGGCCACGGTGACCAGGGGCGCCGAGATGGCGGCGACCACACCGGGAACGGTCACCATCAGTCCCGCGATGCCCTCGGAGACGTTCAGCGCGGAACCGATCGGCGTCAGCAGGCCCACCGGCAGCAGCTCGGAGGTCATCAGAGAGAAGATGCCCAGGGTCACGGCGAGGACGGCGAGCCAGCCCTTGACGGGCGAACGGCCGGTGGCTGGCACCGGTATGTCGACGGCGGTCACGGCTACATCAGCCCTTCGTCAGGATTGGGGTCATGGGAGGGCGCGGGTGGAGGCCACGGCACAAGGGCCGCCACCCGCGGGAGATCGATCGGTCACTGTGTGCCGGGCGTCTTGCGCGTGGTGACGTTCATGCGGTTCCACGCGTTGGCGGTGAAGATAAGCGCGATGAGCTGGGCGAGTTCCGACTCGCCAAAATGCTTCGCGGCCTCCCCGTAGACCTCGTCCGACACGCCCTCGGGGAGCAGGGTGACGGCCTCGGTCAGGGCCAGCGCGACGCGCTCCTTCTCGGTGAACAGGCTGGACTCCTCCCAGGCGGAGAGCTGGTAGATCCGCTCCTCGCTTTCCCCCGCCTTACGGGCGTCGGAGGTGTGGTAGTCGATGCAGTAGGCACAGCGGTTGACCTGCGAGGCGCGGATCTGCACCAGCTCGACTAGTACGGGGTCGAGTCCGTCGCGGGCGGCGGCGTCGAGGGCGAGGACCGCCTTGAAGACCTTGGGGGCGACGGTGGAGAAGTTCATGCGGTGAGGTACCTGGAACGTGGTCATGCTTCGAACCTAAGAGCAGAAATGGCCCGGGGTATGGTTCATTTCTATGGCAGACACGTGGGCCAATTCCCCTGCGACCGAAGCCTCCGAGGACTCTTCGGAGCGAGCCGGCGGAACCGACCTTCACCTCGATCTCTCCGGCGGGGGCAGCCTGCGTGGCAGGCTCATGAACGCGCTGCGGGAAGCCATCCGCTGCGGCCGGCTGGCCCCCGACACCCGGCTTCCGCCGTACCGTACGCTCGCCCAGGATCTGGGCATCGCCCGCAACACCGTCGCCGACGCCTACGCCGAACTCGTCGAGGAGGGCTGGCTCTCCGCCCGCCAGGGCTCCGGAACCCGGGTCGCGCGCCGTGCCGAACCGCTGCGGACGGAACGGGCACCTCGCCCACAACGACCTGTTCGCCGCCGCGTCCTGCACGACCTGATGCCGAGTTCGCCTGACGCGGCGGCCTTCCCCCGTGCGGCGTGGCTCAGCTCTGCTCGCCGGGCTCTGGCCGCAGCCCCCAGCGACGCCTTCGGAGTGGGCGATCCGCGCGGGAGGCCGGAGCTGCGCGAGACGCTCGCGGAGTATCTGGCCCGCGCCAGGGGTGTACGCACCGAGCCCGACCGGATTGTGATCTGCTCAGGCTTCGCCCACGCGCTCAAGCTGCTGGGCCGCGTACTGGAAGGCCCGGTCGCGGTGGAGTCCTACGGGCTCGGGTTCCACTGGGAACTGCTGGACGACGCGGGCCTGGGAACCGTCCCGCTCACTGTCGACGCGCACGGTGCGCTTGTGGATGAGTTGATGGGCACGGGTATCAGGGCCACCATGCTCACGCCGGCCCACCAGTTCCCCACCGGTGGCCCGCTCCATCCGGAACGCCGGGCGGCGGTCATCGACTGGGCCCGCTCCTGCAGCGGACTGCTCGTGGAGGACGACTACGACGGCGAGTTCCGCTACGACCGGCAACCGGTCGGCGCCGTGCAAGGGCTCGATCCGGACCGAGTCGTCTACATCGGCTCGGTCAGCAAGAGCCTGTCACCGGCGCTCCGGCTGGGCTGGATAGTGACGCCGGGCTGGCTTGTCGACGACGTCCTGGCCGCGAAAGGGCCGCGGGAGATGTGGTCGAGTGTCACCGACCAGCTCACCCTGGCCGACTTCATCGCCTGCGGTGCCTACGACCGGCACCTGCGGCACATGCGGCAAAAGTACCGGCGCCGCCGCGATCTGCTGGCACGCACGATCGCTCAACGGGCTCCGCACGTGAAGGTCCGCGGCATAGCGGCAGGACTGCACGCCGTCCTCGACCTGCCCCACGACAGCGAGGACGCGGCCCTGCGCGCGGCCCATATGCAGGGGCTGGCCGTCGACGGGCTGCGCCTCTACCGTCACCCTGGCAGCACGATGCCACGGCGCGACGGCCTGGTCATCGGGTACGGAACACCGCCAGATCACGCCTTCACGGCGGCTCTGGACGCCTTGTGCCTCGCCCTGCCCGATCTGCCAAACGACGACGGGTGACACAAGCGTCGCCGGCTGCTCGGGAATGGACGGCTCTGGTGCTCCGCCATCGAAGCGCTGACGGGCTACCCCGACTGAAAGTTGCGGAACCTGGCCTGGTGGACCGCGGTTGAGGGCCTGCACGGCCTCAAGTCCAGGCGGTGCCGGCCCTGCCAGATCGCGGCCGTGACGACTGGATGGTCAGGCACGTCCGCGTTCCCGTCGTCGGTCCGTTCCTCATCCGGTTCGCCAGGAACTCGAGCGGGTCACACGTCCACTGCCCGGGGGTGGGATGCGATGAACGGCTGCAGGTCGTCGGGCACCGGCTCTAGCACCTCGGGTGTAAGGACAATGACGTCCTACCAGAGCCGGGCCAGGTAGTAGTCGACGTAGAGATGCGGATGAACCTGCCGGATGCGGCGCAGCAGCTCCTGCCCGCTTGCTTCGAGCCAGTACCAGCCCTCGGTGAGCCCGGACCAGTGGAACCTCGGCTGGTCACTGCCCCACGACGACACCTCGTCCAGTGGGTACAGCTCGAACCGGAACCTGATCATTGAGGCAGTACCCCGTAGCGCCCGGCCATCGATCGAAGGCCGGGGCTGGCGCTGACCGTGTGTTGGCCGCTCGACCGGGTTTCCGCAACTGCCGATGTGCGGACGCCGGCCGGCGATCGGTCAGCCGAGGCGGTGGGCTCGGCGTTGGAGGTATCGCTGTTCGACCTGGTTGTCGGTCAGCTCGGCTGCTTCGCGATACCGCGCCGCCGCGCAAGCCGTGTCGCCGGTCATCTCGAGCAGATGTGCGCGGATCGCGCGTTCGCGTTGCCGGGTCAGCGGGTTCTCGTCCAGGTGGTAGCTCCGGTTGAGGTCGTCGAGCAGCGCCAGCCCTCGGTCCGGCCCGTATGCGTGCGCGACGGCGACCACTCGGCTCAGGCGTACCGGTGCAGTCGGACTGAGCCGTTCCAGTCCCAGGTACAGGGCCGCGATCTGGGGCCAGTCCGTCTGGTCCGGCGACGCGGCTGCGGCGTGCACGGCCGCGATCGCTGCCTGTAGCTGGTACGTACCGACCTCGCGCCGCCGCCAGACGCTGTCGATGAGGTCGGCACCCTCGCGGATCAGCTCGGGATCCCACCGTGTCCGGTCCTGCTCGTCCAGCGGCACCAACTCGTCGCCGTCGGTACGGGCAGCGCGTCGCGACTCGGTGAGCAGCATCAGGGCGAGCAGCCCGGTCACCTCGGGGTCGTCCGGCTGGGAGTCGTGGAGCATGCGGGTCAGCCGGATCGCCTCGCGGGTCAGGTCCACGCGGGTGAGTTCGTCGCCGGTGGAGGCGGTGTAGCCCTCGTTGTAGATCAGGTACAGCACCTGCATGACGGCGTTCATCCGGCTGTCGCGGTCGGCGTCGGTCGGCGGGGTGAACCGGGCGCCGGCGCGGGCCAGTTGCTGCTTGGCTCGGCTGATCCGAGCGCCCATGGTGTTCTCGGTCGTCCCGTGCGCGTGTGCGATCTCTGTGGTGGTCAGGCCGCCGACTGCGCGGAGCGTGAGCGCCACCTGGGCGGTGGGGCTCAGCGCGGGGTGACAGCACAGCAGCAGGAGGGTGAGGCTGTCGTCGGTCTCCAGCGCGGGATCTGCCTGGCGGGTCCGCGACGCCAACTCACTCATGCCGGCGTGCCGCTCGCGGCGGCGCCGGGCCTGGTCGGTGCGGAGCAGGTCGACCATCCGCCGGTACCCGATCCGGATCAGCCAGCTGCGCGGGTTATCCGGCACGCCGTCCGTCGGCCACGCCCGGCTCGCGACGAGCAGTGCCTCTTGTACCGCGTCCTCGGCGATTTCGAAGTGGCCGAAGCGCCGCACCAGCGCGCCGAGGACCTGCGGTGTCTCGGCGCGCAGCAGGTGCTCGACGTCCGGTGTCACGCCGGTGCTGCCGTTCGTGTGCCCGCCGGGTCTGCCGCCGTCCGGCGACGCTGGAGGCGGCGGGTCATGTCGCGAAGTCCGCACCCATGATCGGCCGGATCTCCATCGGCTCGCCCAGAACCTCGACCATCCGCGAGACGATCTCGACGGCGCGCTCCTGGTTGTCCACGTCGATCACCGCGAAGCTGGCCAGGACCTCCTTCAGTTCGACGAACGGCCCGTCGGTCGCCACCACGCCGGTCGGGGCCCTGCGGACCGTGGTGCTGACTGCCGGGTGGCCGAGTCCCTCGCTGCTGACGAACTCGCCGGTCTCGATCAGCTCCTGTTCGAACCGCTGGTACGCGGCGAACGCGGCCAGCGCCTCCTCGGACGGAACGTCGGCGGTCGCGGCGTCCCAGGCGGCGGCCGGTGTGTAGCTGAGCAGCAGATACTTCACCATTCTCCTCGTGTTCGCGGGCCTCGGATCACGCTACGCCGATCAACTCGAACGGCGCAGGGAGAGGGCGACGACCGTCGTCCAGGTGAAGGCGACCAGGCCGTTCACGGCGATCTGGATGCTCATGTGGCTCTGTGACATCGGCATCAGCAGGATGAGCGCGGCGAGGCCGTTCAGCACCGCGGGCAGGGCGGCCCGACGGCGGACGTGCCGAACGGTCAGCGCGATGGCGGCGACGGCCAGCGCGGTGAAGGCGACGGCGGCCGCTGCCGAGTGCGCGATGCTGTGCCAGGACATCTCGTCGACCGGCCCTTCAGGGGTCCCTACCGGGAAGCCGTACTCGGGATCCATGGTGAACACCCCGGCCGCGACGAGACCGGCACCGAAGATCCCGACGAAGATCGGCACCACACGTCGGCCGATGCCCTCGGTGAGTGTGCGTCGGATGCCGATGGCGAGCGTCAGGCCGCCGAGGCCGGCGAGCACGAACGTGGTGATCTGGATCCAGCCGAGACTTCCGGTGGCCAACTGGCTGATCGGATGCCGCGTGATGTCGTAGCCCTCGCGCGTGAGCATCTGCGTCACGGCTGAGGCGAAGAAGACCGGCCCGGCAAGGGCACCAGCGAGGAGCAGCCGGTCGGACGAGCGGCAGACGGCGGGAACGGTGGCGGTGACGGTGGCCATGACTTCCTCCTTGGTGGGTTTCTGCCGCTACCTCGTGGCCGATCCGGGGATTCCGACACGACCGCGATGTGACCTGAGTCATGCCCGATGAGCGTCTAAGTGCGGGGGTCGCCTCCGAGGTACCGGCAAGCACTTACCGAGGAGGACACGATGTTCGAGAACACCCAGCCGAGCGCCGAACTGACCGCCCTGGACCGCCTGGTCGGCACCTGGTCGGTGACCGGTGGTGCCCAGGGAACCGTGCGGTACGAGTGGATGGCCGGCCGGTTCTTCCTGCTCCAGCACGTGGAACTCAACCAGTTTGACCAGCCGGTCACCGGTCTGGAGGTCATCGGGCACCTACACCCGTTCGGCGAGCCGGTCGGCGCGGACGTGGTGTCGCGGTTCTACGACGCGGCCGGCACCACCTTCGACTACGTCTACGAACTCGTCGGCGACAAGCTGACCATCTGGGCCGGCGCGAAGGGCGGTCCCGCCTACTACGAGGGCACGTTCAGCGCCGACGGCACCACGGTCACCGGCGAATGGACCTACCCCGGAGGAGGCGGATACGCCTCCAGCATGACCCGGATCTGACACATCGGAAAGCCACGCCGCCCCGGACCGGCCGGAGGCAGTGCCCCTCGCGCATCAAGAAGGTCATGGCTCTCCGGCCGATTCGTCCTACCTTCCATCGACGCGGCGCGTCACGCCGACCGGATAAGGGGTTTCTCCGTGATCGATTTCAGCGGGTAGAAGCCCGGGGCGCCGAAGGCGTCCGTGGGTATCAGGGTGCCATCGAGGATCGCGTACGCCGGTACGCGGATAGGCCCATGGCAGTGGCCAAGTCGTCGGCGGACGCCGCGAGCAGGTCGACGGCTTCACGCACGGAGCGCCGGGCGGTGGCGACGCCGATGCCGAACCCGGCGGCGAGGTGACTCAGCGTGTCAGCGCCTCTGCGGTGCCAAGCCTCTGACGGGCTACGTCGCGTCCGCCCCGGAAGCGGTGGAACCTGTCGGTGCGTCAGACGACTGACGTGGCGGCTGCGGCCGAGCTGTTTCGGCCCGGCCTGCGCGGGCGGGTGGTCGCGGTGGTGTTCGCCGGCGGCAACGTCGCGCTGCTCGTCGGCGTGCCCACCGGCGCCTGGCTGGGCGAGAAGGCCGGCTGGCGGGCGTCGTTCTTGACGGTGGCCGGACTCGGCGCGGTGGTCTTGGCCGTGGTGGCCGTACTGCTGCCGTCGACGCGACCCGGCGAGGGGCATGCCACCCACGGCGCGACGCCCGACGCTCGACGGTTCGGGCTGCTCGTGGTGATCGCCGTCCTCACGACAGCCGGCGCCATCGCCGCCTACACCTATGTCGCCCTGTTCGTCACCGAGGTCACCGGCTTCGCCACCACGTCCGTCGGCGCCATCCTGCTTGCGCGCGGTATGGCGAGCGTCCTCGCCATACTCGCGATGGCGGCGTTCGTCGACCGCAACCCGTGGCTTGCCCTCGTCGTGACCGTGGCACTGCAGACCGTGGGACTACTCGTCCTGTACGCCTTCGGCCGGCAGCCGATGGTGGCCGTCGGCATGATCGCTGTGTCCGGCATGGCGTTCGCCGCGTTCACAGCGGCGCTGGGCGGTCTGGTGCTCCAGGTGGCGCCGGGTCGATCCGACGTGGCGGCCGCGACCCTCTCGGCCGCTGTCAACGTCGGCATCACGGTAGGGGCTTTCGTCGGTGGTCTGGTGGTGACCGGGTTCGGCGTGGCGACGACGGTGTTGGTGGGGGCGATACTCGGAGGGATCGCCGTCGTACTGGCCTGCGGCCAACGGGTCCGCCCGCAGCGGGAGCAGACGGCTGATCCACCCGGTGAGCGTCCCGTCGTTGATTCCGGCCCTCTCGCCCTGAGAACCCGCCAACCACTACCTGGTCGAGGCGGTTCCCGTTCCTGACCTCGCCCGTGGATCGGGACCGCGAGCATCGGATGGGATCACGCTGCCACGTCGGTACCAGGCGCCGGGCAATCTGCGTCGAGATCTTTCGGCAAATTCCTGCAACCGCGCAGGGTTTGCGTCCTACTGGTGTCAGCGGGAATCAGCCGATGCGGACAGGGAGGGGCTCGGTCATGAAGATCGTCGTCATCGGTGGCAGCGGCCTCATCGGCTCCAAGCTCGTGGAGAGGCTCGATGCCCAGGGTCGTGAGGCGGTGCCGGCGTCGCCGAAGACCGGCGTGAACACCCTCACCGGCGAAGGAGTGGCGGACGTGCTCTCCGGCGCCGACACCGTCGTCGACGTGTCGAACTCGCCGTCGCTCGAGGGCGGCGCCGCGCTGGAGTTCTTCGAGACGTCCACGCGGAACCTCCTTGCCGCCGCAGCGGACGCCGGTGCCGGTCACTACGTGGCGCTCTCCGTCGTGGGCTCCGAACGGCTTCCGGACAGCGGCTACCTTCGGGCGAAGGTCGCCCAGGAGAAGCTCATCGCCGCGTCCGGGCTCCCGTACTCGCTTGTGCACGCCACACAGTTCTTCGAGTTCCTTCAGGGCATCGTCGACGCCGCCACGGACGGCGACACCGTGCACCTCGCGCCGGTGCTGATCCAGCCGATGGCGGCGGACGACGTCGCCGCCGCGGTGGCCGAGGTCGTGACCGGCGTGCCGACCAACGGTGTGGTCGAGGTCGGTGGCCCGGAACAGTTCCGCCTCGATGAACTGGGGCGATCCGTCCTCGCGGCCCGGCAGGATCCTCGTTCGGTGGTGAGTGACTCCGGCGCCCGGTATTTCGGTGCCGCGCTGTCTGAGCGCTCGCTCGTCCCCGCCGACGGTGCCCGCATCGCCGGTACCCGCCTCGACGACTGGCGAATGCGGGCGACCTACGGCCGATAGACCGGCGTGCTACATGCGGGCTTCCCGGGGCAGTCCCGTCCCGGCGACGTGACCGGAGACCCCGGACGGGGCAGTCGCCCGTGTCCTCCGCGCGAAGTAATGCTCCTTGCTCCGAAACTTTCGGCGCTGTGTCGATCAGGATTCCGTCCTGCCGTCGACCTCTCCTGCTGGCAGCGGGCCTGTTGACGGATGACGGGGCAGTTAGTAGCCTCAGCGCACAAAATCATGGCATGTAAATATCTCGATAAGTTTCGGAGGCGGCGAGCGCATCGACGACGGGACGACGACTGACCCGTCGGTGCGGCCACTCGTCGGCTTCTGCCTGCGTGCCCTGCGCCGGCGAGAACCCGCCACCCCACCACCGCCGCTCACGATCACACCGCTGGAGGGCCGTTGAAACGCGTCCGGACCACCGCAGCCGTCATCGCCGCCGTCGCGCTCCTCCTCGCCGGCTGTGGCGGATCAGATGGCAAGTCCGACTCGAAGACCTTCGAGTTCTGGTCGTTCGCCAACATCAACCAGAAGGCCGACGTCGACGTCTACACCAAGGCGCACCCGGATGTGCGCGTCAAGCTCACCGAGGTGGGCACCACGACCGAAACCGCGCAGGCGCTCACCGCCGCGCTGGCCGGTGGCAAGGTGCCCGACCTGGTGCTGATCCAGGCCGACGACCTGCCGAAGTTCATGCAGTCGCCGGACAACTTCGTCGACCTCACTACGCTGGGCGCGAACGACATCAAGGGCAACTACCTCGACTGGGTGATGGCGCAGTCGACGACGAAGGACGGCAAGATCATCGGTGTGCCGACCGACGTCGGCGGCTTGGCGGTCGCCTACCGTACGGATCTGTTCAAGGCGGCCGGCCTGCCCACCGACCGGGAGTCGGTCTCCAAGCTCTGGCCGACGTGGGACGAGTTCATCAACGTCGGTAAGCAGTACGTCCAGAAGACCGGGAAGCCGTTCGTGGACAACACGCCCACCAGCGTCTTCTTCCAGGCGGTCAACCAGGGCAGCCAGCGCTACTACACCGCCGACCGCCAGCTGGACTACGACAACGAGCAGGTCAAGGCGGCGTTCGACGTGACGCTGAAGGCTTTCGGCGCGGGCATCTCCGCCAAGCAGGGGTCGTTCTCGTCCGGCTGGACGGCGGCGATGAAGAAGGGCGACTACGCGGTGGTGTGCTCGCCGTCGTGGATGCTCAGCCAGATGAAGACGAACGCCCCTGAGACGAACGGGAAGTGGGACATCGCCACCATTCCCGGTGGCTCGGGGAACTGGGGTGGCAGCTTCCTCGCCATCCCCAAGCGCGCCAAGAACGCGAAGGCGGCGTGGAACTACATCTCCGAGATGCAGTCGCCGAAGGGGCAGCTCGACCACTTCCTGATGCAGGGATCGCTGCCCACCACCCCGTCGGTCTACACGGACCCGCAGCTGGTCGGGAAGACCGACCCGTTCTTCAGCAACGCACCGATCGGCAAGATCTACACCCAGTCGGTGGTGGGGATCAAGCCCTTCTACTTCGGACCGCAGGACGGCCCCATCGGCACCGAGTTCCTCAACACGCTCACCAGCGTCGAGCAGGGCAAGGTGGACCCGGCGAAGGCCTGGGACACCGCGCTGACGAACGTCAAGAACGCCGTACGCGAATGACCGAGGGCTGATGCGCGGCGGCCGGGTACCGCCCGGCCGCCGCCCATCGGGAGGGTGACGCTTTGACCACCATGCTCGGCCCGGCCCCGGCCCCACAGGACGTCCGGAGGCCCGCTCGC
The DNA here is from genome assembly GCF_049538395.1 of Micromonospora sp. AB353. Lineage (NCBI taxonomy): Bacteria > Bacillati > Actinomycetota > Actinomycetes > Micromonosporales > Micromonosporaceae > Micromonospora > Micromonospora sp. AB353. Next base: position 15,455 of record NZ_JBMVFV010000066.1, read on the forward strand.
AACCGGCGGATCCAGCAGGGCGTACGGGAGTTCCTGGCGCCGTACGCGTACATCTCGCCGTTCTTCGTGTTGTTCCTGATCTTCGGCCTCTTCCCGCTGCTGTTCACCTTCTACATTTCGCTGTTCGACTGGGATCCGATCGGTGAGCACCGTTTCGTGGGGCTGGACAACTTCTCCGAGCTCCTGCACGACCCGCGCTTCTGGGGTGCGCTGCGGAACACGTTCAGCATCTGGGTGCTGTCGACGGTGCCGCAGTTGCTCCTGGCGCTCGGCCTGGCGCACCTGCTCAACCACGCGCGGCTGCGGCTGGCCGCCCTGTTCCGGATGTCGGTGCTCGTTCCCTACGTCACCTCGGTGGCGGCCACGACGATCGTCTTCGCCCAGATGTTCGACAGGGACTACGGCATGATCAACTGGTTCCTCGGGCTGCTGGGCTTCGACCACATCGACTTCACGGCGTCGCTGTGGGGCAGTCACATCATGATCGCCACGATGATCGCCTGGCGCTGGACCGGATACAACACACTGCTGTACCTCGCCGCGCTGCAGGCGGTCCCGCGGGAACTGTACGAGGCCGCCGCCGCCGACGGTGCGAACGGCTGGAAGCAGTTCCTGCACATCAGCGTCCCCTCGTTGCGGCCGATCATCGCGTTCACCGTCGTGACGTCGACCATCGGCGGGCTGCAGGTCTTCACCGAACCGCTGCTGGCCAACCCGGTGGGCGGCCTCACGTGCGGGGCGGCTCGGCAGTGCCAGACCGTGACCCTCTACCTCTACGAGCAGTCCTTCGGGCAGTTCCACTTCGGCTACGGCGCGGCGGTCGGCGTCGCCCTCTTCGTCATCGTGGTGGTGTTCTCCGGACTGAACTATCTGCTGGCCACCCGCATCCGTTCGGAGCGCCCATGAAGCCCGCACCCACGACCGCCGCGCCCGCGCGGACCAGGCGGCGCCAGGCCAATCGCGTCCCGATCCCGGTGTACGCGCTGCTCACGCTCATGGCGTTCGTCAGCGTCTTCCCGCTCTACTGGATGTTCGTGGTGGCGACGACGGACTCCGCCACCGCGACGACCCTCCCGCCGACGATCACACCGGGCGGCAACTTCCTGCACCTGGCGGAGTTGGTCTTCACCATCGTGCCGTTCGTACAGTCCCTGCTGAACAGTCTCGTCGTCGCCACCACGATCGCCGTGGGTCAGGCGGTGCTCTGCGCGTTGGCCGGCTTCGCCTTCGCCAAGCTGTCCTTTCCGGGCCGCAACACGCTGTTCCTGATCGTCGTGCTGACCATGACGGTGCCGGCGCAGCTGGCAGTGGTGCCGCAGTACCTGATCATCTCCCAGTTGGACTGGGTGGACAGCCTCCAGGCGGTGATCGTTCCCGGGCTGGTCAGCGCGTTCGGCATCTTCTGGATGCGCCAGCACATCGGCAGCACCATCGACGACGAGTTGATGCAGGCGGCGCGGGTGGACGGCGCGACCACCTGGCAGATCTTCTGGCGGATCGCCTTCCCGCTGGTCCGCCCGGCGGCGTACGTGCTGGGGCTGTTCACGTTCGTCTACGCCTGGAACGACTTCCTGTGGCCGTTCATCGTGTTGAAGTCGCCGGAGAACTACACCGTCCAGATCGCCATCAAGGCGCTGCAGCAGAACCGGGACATCGATCTGGGTCTGGCCATGTCCGGTTCCTTCCTGGCCACCATTCCGCTGCTGGTGCTGTTCGTCTTCGTCGGGCGCCGTCTGGTGCAGGGGATCATGGAAGGCGCGTTCAAGGGGTGAGGTTCCGCCGCGCGGCCCCGGCACCCGAGCGTGTGCGACGGCATCTGCATCGAACGCCGAGGAGGGCTCCCCGGGTGACATCCGTGTTCCATGTGGCGACAAGCGGATCGGATCGCGCCGACGGCTGCGCCGAGCGGCCGTTCCGGACGATCAACCGGGCCGCAGGGGTCGCGCAACCCGGTGACACCGTGGTGGTGCACGCGGGGGAGTACCGCGAGTGGGTGAAGCCACGCCACGGCGGTCTCAGCGACTCCCGCCGCATCACCTACGAGGCGGCACCGGGCGAGCACGTGGTGATCAAGGGATCGGAGCGCGTCACCGGCTGGGAGCCGCTCGGCGGGACGGTGTGGCGGGCGGTCGTCGACAACGCGCTGTTCGGCTCGTTCAACCCGTTCGCCGAGGAGGTGGCCGGCGACTGGATCGTCTACCGCCCGGGCGCGCCACGCCGGCATCTCGGCGACGTCTACCTGAACGGCCTGAGCTTCTTCGAGGTGGGAAGCCGGGCGGAGGTCGACGATCCACCCCGCCGCACCGAGGTCGTCGACGACTGGACCAGGCTGCCCCGCCCGGTGGACGATCCCGACCGGACCCGGCTCGTCTGGTACGCCGAGGTCGGTGAGCGGACGACGATCTGGGCCAACTTCCAGGGCGCCAACCCGAACACGGAACTGGTCGAGATCAACGTACGCCGCAGCGTCTTCTACCCGGACCAGCCGCACCTGGACTACATCACCGTCCGTGGCTTCGAGCTGGCGCACGCGGCCAGTCCGTGGGCGCCGCCGACCGCCGACCAGCCGGGACTGATCGGGCCCGGCTGGGCGAAGGGATGGGTCATCGAGGACAACGTGATCCACGACGCCAAGTGCGCGGCGATCTCGATCGGAAAGGAGGGGTCGACCGGGCGGAACTTCTCGGCTCTGCGCGGTGACAAGCCGGGCTACCAGTACCAGGTGGAGTCGGTCTTCGCGGCCCGCCGGATCGGGTGGGACCGGGAGCACATCGGCTCGCACGTGATCCGCCGCAACACGATCTACGACTGCGGCCAGAACGCGATAGTGGGTCACCTGGGATGCGCGTTCTCCACCATCGAGGACAACCACATCCACCGCATCGGCGTGAAGCGCGAGTTCTACGGGTACGAGATCGCCGGCATCAAGCTGCACGCCGCCATCGACGTGGTGATCCGGCACAACCGGATCCACGACTGCTCGCTCGGCACGTGGCTGGACTGGCAGGCGCAGGGCACGCGGCTCTCCCGCAACGTCTACCACGACAACTCCCGGGACCTCTTCGTCGAGGTCAGCCACGGCCCCTACCTGGTCGAGCACAACATCTTCGGCTCGCCCGCCTCGCTGGAGCTGTTCAGCCAGGGCGGCGCCTTCGTCTGCAACCTGATCTGCGGCACCGTGCGGCTGGAGCCGGTGCTGGACCGTGCGACGCCGTACCACCTGCCGCACAGCACCCAGGTCGCCGGCTACGCGGTGATCTACGGCGGCGACGACAGGTACGTGGGGAACCTCTTCCTGGGCGGCGACCCGGGCGCGGCCTACGGCCCGGGTGCGGAGGGCGAGGGGCCGCCGCTGGCCGGCACCGCCGGCTACGACGGGCATCCGGCGTCGTTCGCGGAGTACCTGGCCCGCCTCGCCGACCAGCCGCCGAGCGACCAGCAGAAGTACGTCGAGGTGCGACAACCGGTGTACGCCCGCGCGAACGCCTACGCCGCCGGCGCCCGGCCGTTCGAGGGTGAGCACGAGCCAGTGGTGCTGGGCGCCGCGACCGCGACGGTCGTCGACGAGGGCGACGCGGTCTGGCTCGTCACGGACCTTCCCGAGGCGTTCGGCGAGGCCCGCATCGGTGTGGTCACCGGCCGGAACCTGGAACGGGTCCGGTGCGCCGACGCGGAGTTCGAGGAGGCGGACGGCAGCCCCGCCGTCATGGACGTCGACCTCACGGGCGAGCTCCGGCAGCCGGACCGGGACGGCGCCGTCGGCCCGATCGCGGGCCTGGCGTCCGGTCCACGCCGTACACGCGTGTTCTGACGGCGGACCCGCGCGTACGCGGACGGGGACGGTGGCGCCGGCCGGCGCCACCGTCCGATCGAAATCAGCCGCGTGCGGCCCAGTCGCCCAGGGCCCAGTCGCGGACCTCGGGCATGTCCTCCAGGTGCTCCACCACGTACGCCTCGTGGCGGTCGAGCTGACTGCGGCACCACGTCTTGAGGTCCGCCGCACCGCGCGGCAGCCGCTTGGCGTTGTTGATGGCGTCCATCACGAGGTGGTAGCGCGACGCCTTATTGCGCACCGTCATGTCGAACGGGGTGGTGGTCGTGCCCTGCTCGATGAAGCCGCGCACGCGGAACCGGTCCGCGTCCGGGCGGCCGTGGACGAGCTGGTGGATCGCGCCGGGGTAGCCGTGGAAGGAGAAGACCACGTCGACGTCGTCGGTGAACAGCTCGGTGAACAGGGTCTCGCTCATGCCGTGCGGGTGGTCCTTGGGCCGGACCAGGGTCATCAGGTTGACCACGTTGACGACGCGCACCTTCAGACCGGGCAGCCGGTCGCGCAGGATCTGCGCCGCCGCGACCGTCTCCATGGTGACGACGTCACCGGCGCAGGCGAGGACGATGTCGGGGTCGCTGGTGCCGTCGTCGGTGCCGGCCCACTCCCAGATCCCCGCGCCGCGCGCGCAGTGCTCGATCGCCTCGTCCATGGAGAGGTACTGCAACTGCGGCTGCTTGTCGATGACGATCAGGTTGATGTACGACCGCGACCGGAAGCAGTGGTCGGCCACCGACAGCAGGGTGTTGGCGTCCGGCGGCAGGTAGACCCGGGCGACGTCGCCGCGCTGGGTGAGCACCACCTGGATCAGGCCCGGGCCCTGGTGGGAGAAGCCGTTGTGGTCGTTGCGCCACGCCGTCGAGGTCAGCAGCACGTTGAGGCTCGGCACCTTCGCGCGCCACGGCAGGTGCTTGGCCTCCTGCAGCCACTTGCCGTGCTGCACCGTCTGCGAGGCGCTGACCATGGCGAACGCCTCGTAGGTGGCGAACATGCCGTGCCGGCCGGTCAGGTTGTAGCCCTCGAGCCAACCGTGGCAGTTGTGCTCGCTGAGCACCTCCATGACCCGGCCGTCGCGGCTGATCGCCACGTCGTCCGGCGTCACCCGCTCCATGAAGGCGCGGTCGGAGACGTCGAAGACGCCGCCGAGGCGGTTGCTGTTCGTCTCGTCCGGACAGAACAACCGGAACCGGTCGGCGTTGCGGGCGTAGATGTCGCGCATCATCTCGCCCAGCTTGCGCGTCGATTCGGCCCGCTGGTGCGCCGGCTGGGACACCTCGATCGCGTAGGAACGGAAGTCCGGGAGGTCCAGATCCCGGGTGAGCAGCCCGCCGTTCGCGTGCGGGCTGGCGCTCATCCGCAGGTCACCGTCGGGGGCCTGGTCCCGGACCAGCGCCACGGGCGCGCCGGTGGAGTCGAACAGCTCCTCCGGACGGTACGACCTGAGCCAGCGCTCCAGCAGCGCGAGGTGCTCCGGATTGTCCTTGACGCCGGACAGCGGCACCTGGTGGGAGCGCCACGTCCCGGTGACGGTGACGCCGTCGACGGTGTCCGGCCCGGTCCAGCCCTTCGGCGACCGCAGGATGATCAGCGGCCAGGTCGGACGCGTACCGTCCCAGGAGCCGTCACGGGCGGCGGTCTGGATGTCGCGGATCCTCGTCCAGGCGGCGGCCAGGGCGGCGGCGAAGCGGTGGTGCATGCCGGGCAGGTCGGAGCCCTCGACCTCGATGACGTCGTAACCGTGGCCCCGCAGCAGGTGGCGTACCTCCTCGGGATCCTTGCGCCCCAGCACGGTGGGTCCGGAGATCTTGGCGTCGTTGAGGTGCAGGATCGGCAGGACCGCGCCGTCGCGCTCCGGGTTGAGGAAGGACACGCCCTTCCACGATCCCTCCAGGGGCCCGGTCTCGGCCTCGCCGTCGCCCACCACCGCGATGGCCAGCAGGTCCGGGTTGTCCATGACCGCGCCGAATGCATGAACCAGGACGTAGCCCAGTTCACCGCCCTCGTGAATGGAACCCGGGGTGGTCACCGACACGTGCGACGGGATACCGCCGGGGCTGGAGAACTGCCGGAACAGGCGCAGCATCCCGGCCTCGTCCTGGCTGACGTCCGGGTAGATCTCGCTGTAGGTGCCCTCCAGGTAGCCGGCGGCCACCAGTGCCGGCCCGCCGTGACCCGGACCGGCCAGGTAGATGGTTTGCTGGCCGGTGTGCCGGATCAGCCGGGAGACGTGCGCGTAGATCAGCGACAGGCCGGGGCTGGTTCCCCAGTGGCCGAGCAGGCGCGGCTTGATGTGTTCAGCCGCGAGGGGCTCGCGCAGCAGTGGGTTGCCCTGCAGGTAGATCTGACCGATGGTCAGGTAGTTGTTCGCCCGCCACCACGCGTCCAGACGGGCGAGTTCGGTGTCGTCGAGTTCGGCGAGCGTACGGAGTTCGGATTCGACCGCGGTCACCGTGCTTCCTTCCACTGATCTCGTCTTGTCCGGACCCAGGTTAGGCCCCGCCGGGCTCGTTCACCGGGGGCCGCAGACCGCAAGCCGCGGGACCTTCGGCCCTCGATGGCGCCGAGCATCGGCGTCCGCGGATCGGCCGGGGCACTGGGCCGGCCCGCGCCCGTGCGACCGGCTACCTGATCCGTTGCCGCGACCGGCGAGGCACCGTCAGGGCGCCGGCTGTGGCGTCGCGGCCGGCCCGCGCTTGGCCCGCTGGATCTGCTCGTAGACGTGGGTCCGCAGTTCGGTGAACCGGGGCAGGGCCCGGGTGGTGAGCTGGTCGCGTTCCCGGGGGAGGTCGATGACGAGGTCCTCCTGCACCCGGGTCGGCGAGTTCGACAGGACGAGCACGCGCTGGCCCAGATAGACCGACTCGTCGATGTCGTGCGTCACGAAGACGGTGGAGATGCCACGGGTCAGGTGCAGTTCGCGGACGAGGTCCTCCAGGTCGGCGCGGGTCTGCGCGTCCACGGCGGCGAACGGCTCGTCCATGATCAGCACGTCCGGCTGGTACGCGATGGCGCGCGCGATAGCGACCCGCTGCTGCATGCCGCCGGAGAGCTGCCACGGATGGCTGCGCGCCGACTGCGACAGCCCGACCGCGTCGAGGGCGTCGGCGACCGTCCGGGCGCGTTCGGCGCGGGAGAGCTTCTTGTGGCGGAGCGGAAGCTCCACGTTGCCGCGGACCGTCAGCCACGGGTAGAGGCTGCGGCCGTACTCCTGGAAGACCACCGCCATCGCCGGGCTCGGCCCGGTCACCGGCGACCCCTCCATCTCGACGAGGCCGCTGGTGGGGCGGAGCAGCCCGGCGAGGCATTTCAGGAGCGTGGTCTTCCCGCAGCCCGAGGGGCCGACGACGCACAGCAGCTCGCCGGGGTCCATGGTGAAGCTGATGTCCCCGATCGCCTCGACCTCGCCCCGGCCGGAGGTATAGACCTTCCGCAGGTGCTCGACCCGCAGCAGAGGGCTTCCGTCAGGCACGGGTGACCTCCTTCATTCCGTGGTACCAGCGCAGGACGCGGCGTTCGACGACACCGAAGACCACGGCGAGGGCGACGCCGATGAGGCCGAGCAGCAGGATCCCGCTCCACATTTCGGCGATGAGGTAGTTCCGCTGGAAGTAGGCGATCCGGTAGCCGAGGCCGGCTGACGACGCGAACATCTCCGAGATGACCATGAGGATCAGGGCCACCGAGAGCGCCTGCCGTACGCCGGTCATGATGCGCGGGCTCGCCGCCGGGAGGATCAGCCGCCACAGCCGGTCCCACCGGGAGATCCGGAACGAGGACGCGGTCTCTATCATCACGCTGTCGGTCGCCCGGACGCCTTCGATCGTGTTCAGCAGGATCGGCCAGATCGCGCCGGAGGTGATGACGACGACCTTCATGGTGTCGGTGATGCCGAGCAGCAGCATCGCGACCGGGATCAGTACGGGTGGCGGAATCGCGCGGAAGAACTCCAGCAGCGGTTCGAGGATCTCGCGTAGCGGGCGGAACCGGCCGATGACGACGCCGGCGACGACGCCGAGGAGGATCGACGCGAACAGTCCGATCAGGAGCCGGTACAGGCTGGGCAGGACGTCGTCGACGAACGCCGGGCCGATCCAGGTCTGCCGGAACGCGTCGAGGAGCGTGCCGGGGCCGACGAGGAACCGGTTCGTCGACCGGGTGGACCAGACGGCCCAGAGCGCCACGGTCAGGACGGGAAGCCCGACCGCGAACAGGACGTTCTCGGCGACCCGGACGCCCAGGCCGCGCGGGCGGGCCCGGCCCGCGCCGACGGCGGTCATCGGGTCGCCTCGTCCGCGAGCACCGACTGGTGCCAGGCCAGCGAGCGCCGTTCGACGAAGCGGAACACGACGTTCACCAGCAGCCCGAGCAGCCCGGTGACCACGACGAGGCCGTACAGGCCGACCGCGTCCCCGGCGGAGCGGGAGAGTTCGATCATGCGCCCGAGGCCGGGGTTGCCGATCACCATCTCCGCGGTGACGGCCAGGATGAGCGCGACCGCCGCGCCGAGACGCAGGCCGGTCATCAGGTACGGCAGCGCGGTCGGCAGGACGAGGTATCGCAGACGTTCGGCGCGGGTGAGGCCGAAACTGCGCGCGGTGTCCCGGGCGACGGTGTCGACGTCGGCGACGCCGTAGATCACCTGCACGAACACCTGCCAGAACGCCGCGTAGACGATGATGACGAGCGCGGCGCGCATCTGCAGGCCGAACATCAGCACGGCGAGGGGGATCAGCGCGACCGACGGCACCGGCCGCAGGAACTCGACTGTCGTGTGCGTGGCGCGGCGCAGGAACGGCACCATCCCGACCACTGTCCCCAGCGCGACCGCGGCGAGCGTCGCCACCGTCAGGCCGATCGCCCACGAGGTCATGGTGAGCCGGACCCGCCGCCAGAACGCCAGGTCGCGGACCTCCTGGGCCAACCGCCCGAACACGTCGGTGGCGTACGGCAGGTAGTCCGGGTCGACCAGTCCCAGCGTCGGGATCAGTTGCCAGACGACGAGGAACCCCAGCAGGCCCGCGGCGCCCAGCAGGATCTTGCGCATCGGCCGGCTACTGCTGCTGGATGAGACGGTCGAAGTCGGGCCGCCGGTCGAGGACGCGGTACTTCTGGGCGAGCGTCGCCAGTTGCTCCAGGCCGGCCCGGTCGAGCTCCCACCCGAACGCCGGGAGCCGCACGGAGTCCGCCACCGCCTCCGGCAGTTCGAGATTGTCCTTGATGGCCTGACGCAGATCCTTCTCGTTCGCCGGATCCTTGGCCCAGGTGAGCGTCTTCTTCATCGCCGCCGAGAAGTCCGCGACCAGGTCGGCGTCGGAGTCCTTCAGCTTGCTCGATGTGATCGTCGTCAGGGTGGTGAGCCCGGGGACGGTGGCCTGGTACGGGGCGACCACGAGGACGTCACCGCGCTTGCGCATCTGGGTGATGAACGGCTCGGTCACCCAGGCGGCGTCGATGTTGCCGGCGGCGAGCTGGGCCGCTGCGTCCGGGAAGGCCACCTCGACGAACTCGACCTTCGCCGGATCGCCGCCGTCCTTCTCGACCGCCGCCATGATCGTGACGTCGCCGGCGGCGCCCAGGCTGTTCACCGACACCTTGCGGCCGGCGAGCTGGGCGGGCCGGGTGATACCCGACTTCGCCGACGCCACCACGGCGTTGATGTCGTCACCGTCGGCGTAGGACGACGCGTAGTTCCCGATGATCATTACGCCGAGGTTCTGCAGGTCGGCGCGGAACGGGCCGAACGGCTGACCGATGGCGAAGTCGATGTCGCCGTTTAGTAGCGCCGGGATGGCCTGTGCGCCGCCCTGCGCGGGCACGACCTCCACGTCGAGCCCCTGCTCCCGGAAGATGCCCGCCTTGATGCCGCCCCACAGCGCGGCGGTCTCGCTGATCGGCAACGCGGCCACGCGGACCTTGCGCAGGTCGCCGCTCGCCCCGGGGGACGGATCGGTGGCGTCGGAGTCCGTGCAGCCGGTCAGGGCGATCGCGACGCCGGCGAGAACAGCGAGGGCGGTGACCTTCTTCATGGACGAGCCCTTCCGTGCGAAGCGCTGGTGCATCCGGAGGAGTGAGGGCCGGTGAGGTGAGGTGAACCATCCGACCGCGTCGATCAGCGTCATGCAGAGGTGATTGATTGTCAAGAATTCCGATAAGGCGAATCGCATTGCGCGACGAGTGGTCGGAACGCCATGGGAATACGTCTTGACGCGTGACGATTTTGTGACCAAACTGTGCGGTTGGTGGTCCGGTGGCGGAGGGAGCGACGATTGGCGATCGTGATCGTGGGCGCGGGGATCGGTGGCCTCACCACCGCTCTCAGCCTGCACCGGGCCGGATTCCGTGAGATCACGGTCTACGAGCGGGCCGAAGTGTTGCGCCCACTCGGCGTCGGGATCAATCTGCTTCCGCACGCCGTTCGCGAGCTGACCGAATTGGGCCTCGGTCACCGGGTGGAAAGGCTGGGCGCCGCCCCCGGCACGCTTGCCTACTACAACCGGCACGGTCAGCAGATCTGGAGCGAACCGCGCGGACTGGACGCCGGATATCGCTGGCCGCAGCTATCCGTGCACCGTGGCCGGTTCCAGATGGAACTGCTCGACGTGGTGCGGGAACGGCTGGGGCCCGACGCGGTGCGCACCGGGCACCGGCTCGTCGGCGTCCGCGACGGCGTCGCGCACTTCGCGACGGCGGCGGGGGAGGCGAGCGTCGCGGGCGACCTGATCGTCGGAGCGGACGGCATCCACTCCGCGTTGCGCGGGCAACACCATCCCGGCGAGGGGCCGCCGCTCTGGAACGGGCTGACGCTGTGGCGGGGCACGGCACGGGCGCCCGGCTTCCTGGACGGGCGAACCATGATCATGGCGGGGGACGCGGAACAGAAGTTCGTCGCGTACCCGATCGGTGCCGGCCTGGTCAACGTCGTCGCCGAGCGGCGCGGGCCCGGTTTCGCCGGGCCGAACGCGGACTGGAACCGGACGGTCGACCCCGCGCCGGTCGTCTCCCTCTTCGCGGGCTGGCGTTTCCCGTGGCTCGACGTGCCGGCACTGCTCGCCGCCGCCGACGAGATCCTCGAATACCCCATGGTGGACCGCGACCCGATCGACACCTGGACCCACGGGAACACGACGCTGCTCGGGGACGCGGCGCACCCGATGTATCCGAACGGTTCCAACGGGGCGTCGCAGGCGATCCTCGACGCGCGTACCCTCGCCTTCCACCTCGCCACCGCGCCGACGGTGCGGGCGGCGCTCGACGCCTACGAGGCGGACCGGCGGCCGGCGACCACCGCGCTCGTGCTGAGCAACAGGCGGCAGGGCCCGGAGCAGGTGATGGTGCTCGCCCACGAGCGCGCGCCCGACGGCTTCGACCACGTCCACGACGTCATCCCGCCGGAGGAACTCACCGAGATCGCCACCGGCTACAAGAAGGCGGCCGGCTTCCTGCCCGCCGACCTCAACGAACGGGCCTCCCTGACGCCGACCGTCTTCTCCGGTGTCCTGCCGTGACCGGCCCGGAGCCGACCGAGCTGGACGCGGCGCGACTGGCGTCGGTGATCTCGCCGCTGCGCCGCACGCTGCTCGCCGCCGCCCGCGCCGCCGAGCACCTGCCGGAGATCCCGGACGCGCAGATCGAGATCGTGCGGGCCCTGCCCCGGGGCACCGTGTCCGGTCCCGGCGAGCTGGCCGAACGACTGCGCCTGAGCCGCTCGACGGTCAGCAACCTGCTGACCACGATGGAGGGCAACGGTCTCGTCGAGCGACGCCCCCGTCCCGGCAACCACCGCCACGTCGACGTCCTCGCCACCCCGAAGGCCCTCGACCTGTTCGACCGCTTCGACCTCGCGAGCGGAGACCTGGTCGCCCGCGCCGCGGCCACCCTGCCGGCCGAGGACCGCGCGGCCCTCGCCGCCGCGGTGCCCGCGCTGGAACGCCTCCGCGACGCGCTCGCGCAGACCAAGGACACCCCATGAGTACGCGCCGACGCGCCGTCCGCCGCGCCGAGCAGCCGGCCGGGGCCCGGTGAGCGCCCCGCCGGTTCCCGGACTGGAGGCCGCGTTCGAGGTGGAGGTCCGGCTCGGCGCGCTGGAGGACCACGGTATGACGCGCGCGGGTCACCGCCGCGTGGTGCCCGTCGTCGGCGGCCGGGTCACCGGCCTGTTCGAGGCCGACATCCTTCCCGGTGGCGCCGACTGGCAACTGGTCCGCCCGGACGGCGCGATCGAGATCGACACCCGCTACTCGGCGCGCACCACCGACGGCGGTCACGTCTACCTCCGCACGTTCGGCGTCCGCAGCGGACGCCCGGAGGTCCTCGAGGCGTTGCTGCGCGGCGACGCGGTCGACCCCGCCGAGTACTACTTCCGGCTGGGCGTACGACTGGAGACGTCGGTGCCCGCGCTGACCGTGCTGGAGCAGTGCGTCTTCGTCGCGTCGGCGATCCGCGAGGCCGACCGGGTGCGCTACACCGCCTACCGCGTCACGTAGTCGTTCCCGGCAGCGGCTTGTGCGCGTTTGCCGTACCCGCGCCCGGCCACCGCGACATCCCATCTACTATGCGTCTGTAGTAGAAGCTGATGTCGAGGCGGACGTGCGGAGGGGGCGGGATGGGACAGGCTCACCCGCTGCTGCGGCTGGCGCTGTTCGTCGCCGTGACGCTCGGGGTCTTCGGCATGCACACCTTCGGCCACCCGGCCGGACCCGACGCCGCCCACGCCAGCGCCGTACACGGGAGCACCGGCCACGCCGCCGACGCCGCCCGCGAGATCGCCGCCGCGCCCGACGCCGCACACGGAGACGACAGTTCGCCCGGACGCCACGACGGGACGCACGTGTTCACCGTGTGCCTGGCGGTGCTGGGCGGCGCGCTCGCCCTCGGCGCCCTGGCCCTGCTGTGGCGGCCCCGACGCGGCCCCGGCACGCCGACCGGCCCTCGATCACACGGGTTCCGCCCGGACCGGGGTCCACCCCGCCGGCCCATCGGGCTGCTCCTGCGAGCCGTCACGGTCCTGCGCACGTGAGGAGAACACGGTCCGGCGTCTCGCCCGGACCCGACGACTCACGTTCCGGCACACCTCACGACAAGGACCACGTACCGATGAAACCGACCATCCTGCGCCGCGCCGCCTTCGCGGGCGTCGCCCTGTCCGCCCTGCTCGCCACCGCCGCCTGCGGCGGCGGGGACGACACCGGCGGCATGACGCACGGCACCGGCAGCAGTTCCGCGGCGGGCACCTCGGCCTCCGCGGACGCCACAGTCAACGACGCGGACGTGATGTTCGCGCAGATGATGATCCCGCACCACCAGCAGGCGGTGACGATGGCCGACCTGGCCCCGGCGCGCGCGAGCGACAGCGAACTGAAGAACCTGGCCGCGAAGATCAAGGCGGCGCAGGATCCGGAGATCGCCACCATGAAGGGGTGGCTCACGGCCTGGGGCAAGCCCACGGACCTGCCCAGCGACCACAGCATGCCCGGCATGAGCGCCACACCCGGGCACGGCATGCCGGGGATGGACGCGGGGATGCCCGGCATGATGTCCGAGCAGCAGATGAGGGATCTCGCCGCGGCGAAGGGCCCCGCGTTCGACAAGATGTTCGCCGAGATGATGATCGCCCACCACAAGGGCGCCATCGACATGGCCAGGACCGAGCAGGCCGACGGGAGCAACCCCGAGGCCAAGGCGCTGGCCGCCACGATCGCCTCGGATCAGGCCGCCGAGGTGCAGACCCTGCAGAAGATCCTCGACCGCCTGTAGGCGACCGGGTGCGGCCGGTCCCGGCCTCGGGACCGGCCGCACCGTCACGACACCTGACGTACCCTGACCGGCACGAAGGGAGAGCACGTGGCGGAACTGGGCAGACTCGAATCGGCGGTGATGGACGTCCTGTGGCGTGCCCCCGAGCCCGTGCTCGTGCGTGACGTGCTCGACGCGGTGACCACCGACCGGGTCCTGGCGTACACGACGGTGCTCACCGTGCTGGACAACCTGCACCGCAAGGGCTGGGCCGTACGCGAGAAGGACGGCAAGGCCTACCGCTACCGGGCCGCCGGCACCCGCGAGGAGATCATCGCGCGGACACTGCGCCGGGTCGTCGAGACGAGCACCCACCCCGACCTGGTGCTCCTGCACTTCGCCCGGTCCGCCTCCGACCACGAACTGCACATCCTGCGGCAGGTCCTCGACGAGCGGGAGTCCGAGGCGTGAGCCTCGCGCTCGCCCTCGTCACCGGCGCGGCGGTGGTCGCCTGGTGTGGGCCCGCCGCGTTGCGGCTGTGCTTCCGGCACGTCGCCGACCCCGTCGCGATGCTGCTCGGCTGGCTCGGCCTGATCGTCGCGGTGATCGGCACCTTCGTCCTCGCCACCGTGATGCTCCTCGCCCCCGCCAGCACCCGGCAGTGGGCGCTGCACGACCTCGCCCGCATCTGCTGGCACTGGGCGCAACCCAGCCGGCCGCCCGCCGTCGACGAGATCGTCGGGGCGGCCGGAGCGCTGCTCCTGCTGGCCGTGCTCGCCCGGTTCACGGTGACGAGCACCCGCCGGGCGATGCGCGCCCACCGTGCTCGTCGCGCCCACGCCGACCTGCTCACGCTCGCCGGCGGCCCGCCGGAGCGCGGTGAGGCGCCGGTGCTGTGGATCCCGCACCCGACCCCGATGGCCTACAGCCTCGGCGGGTCCGGCGGGCTGACGGTCCTGGCCAGCGCCGCCGGTGACCTGCCGGCGGACCAGCTCGCCGCGGTGCTCAGCCACGAGCGGGCACACCTGCGGGAGCATCACCATCTCCTGGTGGCCGCCGTGGAAGGGCTCGCCGCCGCCGTACCGTGGCTGCCCCTGACCCGCCAGGCGCCCGCAGCCGTGCGCCTGCTGGTCGAACTGCGCGCCGACGCCGCCGCCGTCCGCGAATGCGGCCCGACCGCCGTGCGCGACGCGTTGCTCACCTTCGCCGACGCGCCGCGCCCGCCGTCGGCGCTGTCGATGGCCGGCGCCGACGTGGCGATCCGGCTGCAGCGCCTCCAGGGACGCCGCCCGCACCGTCGCAACCTGCCCGCCCGCGCCCTGCTCGCCTCGACCGCCCTGGCGGCACCCCTGGGCGCCGGCGTGGTCACCGGCATCCTGTTCTGCCTGTAGACCCCGAGCGCCCCGGCGGCGCGGGCCCGGCCTACATGCCGGTGTTGACCAGGACGGCGGTGGCCAGCAGGACGGCGACCATCAGCACCGCCTCCGCCAGCACCGTGCGGCGCAGGCGACGCATGCCCTCCGGAGTGGGGTCGTCCAGCCGGGGCACCACCCGCCTGCTGTTGTAGAGCCCGACGACGGCCACCACCGCCACCAGCGCGACCTTGACCAGGAGTACCCGTCCCCACCCGGTGCTCACCAGGTGACCGGGCCGGTCCAGGATCGCCAGCGTCAACGCGGCACCGGCGACGCCCGTGAGCGTCACCGCCGCGGTGGCCGGGACGGAGAACCGCACCGCCATCTCGGCGGCGCCCGTCGGCACACCGAGGCGCGCACGCCCCAGCAGCAGCGCCGCCAGGAGCAGAACCCCGCCGACCCACACCGCCGCGGCGACGGTGTGCGCCACGTCCGCCGCCACGACGATCGCCCGTGGCCCGGCGGTGACGGTGTGCCCGTCGAACAGGAACGAACCGAGCAGCAGAGCCACCGTGACGCCGAGGAGCACCGGCCGGACCGCTCGCGCGCGTACCCGCTGGACCTCGTCGCCGCTCACGTCGCCGGTGGGCGGCACGACAAGGGGGCGAGGGGCGGTCGGGATCGCGGCGACCGTCACCACGGCGTGCCGGCCGACCGCGTGCCGGCCCCGGATCAGCGCCGCCTCCAGGGAACCGGCCACGAGCAGCCCGGCCGCGCCGGCGAACCGCAGACCCAGTCCGGTGGCGACCGGTGTACGGCCGAGCGCGGTCAGCGCCTGCACGCTGACCGCCGAGGCGAGACCGCCCCCGCCGAACACGGCCGCCAGCGCCGCCAGTTCGAGCAGCACGCCGGCCACCACCGTCAGCCCGGCGATGCGGACCCAGACCTGGACCAGCCGGATGTCGCTGCGCGTACCCACCAGTGTGGTCAGCGCGAAGACGAGACCACCCACGCCGAGCAGGATCGCCCCGTAGGACAGCCAGCGCCCCGCCGTGCCGACGAACCGCACCGGACCCTGGTCGGCGTCGGCGGTGTGACCCACGGCGTGCCCGCCGGAGTGGGCCGGCGGCGACGCCGACGGAACGGCCGGTCCACCGTGACCGGTGTGCCCGTGCGAACCGGCCGTGGGCCGAGGGGTGGCGGTCGCGCCCGGTGGCGCGGCGGCCGGGACCACTGTGAACGTGACGTCGCCGGTCAGCGGATGGGCGTCCGGGGCGGCCACGCTCCAGCGCAGCGTGAACCTCCCGTCGGTCAACGCGGCGGAGGGGTGGACCAGCCACGTACGGCCCCCGTCGGGGGTGTGCGTGGTCACCGGAACGGCAGCACCCTCGCGGGAGAGCGTGAAGCCGGCCGCGGTGGGCGTGCCGGGGGCGCTGAACGTCAGCCGGATCTCCGTGACCGTGCCGTCCACGCGTGCGCCGTCTGCCGGTACGACCTTGAGCAGCTTGAAGTGCGCAGCGGCGGGCGACGCGAACCCGAGCACCACGAACACGGCGGGACAGCACGCCAGCCACACGAGCAGCAGCCACCGTGCCGCGCCGCGGGCCGGCGACCGATGACGCCGCGGGAGAGGCACCGCTGATCCCCTTCGTCAGGGAGACATGGACCCGGCGCCCATCGCTCCGACCTGATGCGGTCGCCATCCTAGGGGAACTACTAAGAGTTGGTAGTAGAGCGTCGGCCTGAGCACCGTCGTGGCCGAGCGGCGCGGGTCCGGTTTCGCCGGGCCGCACGCGGACCGGAACCCGCCACGTCCTCGTTCCCGGAGGCGGACGGAACCCCGGGCTTCAGAACTGCACTCCGAGTAGATCCGCCGCACGATCAGCGCGTACGCGCGGACGAGCGCGACCGCCGGTTCGGCCTGGGTCTGGCGCTGCTCCAGGAGGTCGTCACGAGCCACCACGGCACGATCGAGGCCCGCCGGCCGATCCGGTCGCCGGACCGTTCCCCGGCTAGTCTGGGGCATGATCGAAGCCGGTAGCCGTGCGCGCAGCCAGCCACCCCCACCGGCCGTCGTCTTCGAGGCGCTCACCGAGCCCGACCGGGACCCGGCGCGTCCGTGGCTGCGGCTGCTCGACGACGAGCAGCCGCCTCGGATCCTGCACGCCGAGCACCCGCGTGTGGTCGTCTGGTCGTCGCTGTGGACCGGGCGACCGGATGCGCAGGTGCGTTTCGACCTGGTGCCCGACGGCGGGGGAGGCACCCGGCTGCGCTGGACGCTGCTCGTCGCCGAGCCCCTGCCCGACCCGTCGCTCCTGGGGCACCTGCGCAAGCGCCTCAACCAGCTGATCAACGCGAACCTGCGCTACACGTTCGGTCAGTAGGTGGAACGCGGCTGTTCGATGGCAGACGGTGAGGCGCGGCCGGACCCCGGAACTCCTGCGGCCGCTAATCGGTTGGCGTGCGCGCCGGGGACTGCCTAGATTGCCGATCATGCATGACATCGACGGGTGTGCCGGATGAGCAGCCGCCTCCGCGAGATCGCCCGGCAGACGGTAGCGATCGCCGAAGCGGGGCGATACCGCAACGACGCCGGCGAGGACATCGCGATCGACGCGGCCGTACGCGCCGCGGTCGACGGCACCCGTGAGCACCTGCCGGACGAGATCCTCCACCTCGACGGCGCGACGCCCGGCGCCGGCGACGTGGAGGTGACGCACGAGTCGACGTTGCAGGCGGCCCGCCGGTTCGGGCCCGGCGCGGCGTGTCTGGTGTTCGCGTCGGCGAAGAACCCGGGCGGCGGGTTCCTGGGCGGCGCGAAGGCGCAGGAGGAGTGCATCGCCCGCTCGTCCGCGCTGTACCCCTGTCTGCTCGCGGCGCCCGACTTCTACGCCTTCCACAGGGGGCAGCGGGATCTGCGGTACAGCGACCGGGTCGTCTACTCCCCGGGCGTGCCGGTGTTCCGCGACGACAAGGGAAACCTGCTCGACCGGCCGTACACCACGTCCTTCCTGACCGCGGCGGCACCGAACCTGGGCGCGATCGTGCGCAACCAGCCGGAGCGCGCCGCGGACGTGCCGGCGGTGCTGGCGCGGCGGGCCCGCCGCGTGCTGGAGGTCGCTGCCGCGCACGGGCATCGCACGGTGGTGCTGGGCGCGTGGGGGTGCGGGGTGTTCCGGAACGACCCGGCGACGGTGGCCGGCGCGTTCGCCGACGCGCTCCGGGTGGTCGACCGGTTCGACCTCGTGGTGTTCGCCGTGCGTGACGGGCTGCCGGGCACCCCGGTGTACCGCACGTTCGCGGAACGCTTTTCGGTAGGTTCGTCGCATGAGTGACGACACCTTCCGGTCGGTGGAGATCGAGCGCACCAGCGTGGGCAGATACGTGGCGCGCAACGCCCGTGGCGGCGAACTGTCGATGGGTACGGGGGAGGACGCGACCTTCACGCCGGTGGAGCTGCTGCTGGCGGCCCTCGGCGGCTGCACCGCTGTGGACGTCGACCACGTGACCAGCCGTCGCGCCGAACCGACCCGGTTCGCCGTCACGGTGAGCGGCGACAAGATCCGCGACCCGGAGACCGGGAACCGGATGGAGAACCTCACCGTCACGTTCGCGGTGACGTTCCCGGACGGCGCGGACGGCGACCGGGCCCGCGAGATGCTGCCTCGCTCGCTGCGGCAGTCGCACGACCGGCTCTGCACCGTGTCCCGCACCGTGGAGCTGGGCACTCCGGTCTCCATCGTGGACGCGAACGATCCGGGTTCGGCCGACCCGCGCTGAGCCGGCGACGCGGCTCCGGCGA
>NZ_JBMVFV010000067.1:0-33081 GCF_049538395.1 Micromonospora sp. AB353
AGACGGTACGCACGGCGCGGCACCCCGGCCGGCCGACCACACTGGACTACCTGGAGACCGCGTTCGACGGGTTCGTGGAGCTGCACGGCGACCGGCTCGGCGCAGACTGCCCGGCTGTCGTCGGCGGCATCGCCCGCCTCGACGGCCGGCCGGTGATGGTGATCGGTCACCAGAAGGGGCACACCACAGCCGAACTGGTGACCCGCAACTTCGGCATGGCCAGCCCGGCCGGGCACCGCAAGGCGCTGCGGTTGATGCGTCTCGCGGCGCGGCTGCGGCTGCCGGTGGTGACGCTCGTGGACACGCCCGGCGCGGACCCGGGGGTGAGCGCCGAGCAGCAGGGTCAGGCGGCGGCGATCGCGGAGAACATCCTCGCGCTCACCGTGCTGCCCACGCCGGTGGTGGCGGTGGTCACCGGGGAGGGCGGCAGCGGCGGCGCGCTCGCGCTCGCGGTCGCCGACCGGGTGCTCATGCTGGAACACGCCGTCTACTCGGTGATCAGCCCGGAGGGCTGCGCGGCGATCCTCTGGCCGGACAGCTCGGCCGCCCCGCAGGCGGCCCGCGCACTGCGGCTCACCGGCGCCGACCTGTGCCGCCTCGGCGTGGTCGACGAGCTGGTGCCGGAGCCGCGCCCGGCCGCGCACGCCGACCCGGGCGGTGCGGCCGAGCTGCTGCGCCGGGCGGTCGCGGCGAACCTCGCGCCGCTGCTCACCGTCCCTCCGGCCACGCTGGTCCGCCGCCGCCGGCAGCGGTTCCGCCGCTTCGGCGCGGCCCGCTCGGCCGCCGGCCCGTCCCCGGCCTCGCCGCCGGGTGACCGGGCGGAGGTGGCGTGATGGCCGACGCCGAGTCCGAGCAGGTGCTCGACGGGCTGCGCCGGCAGGCCCGCAAGCTCGTCGCCGACCTGGCCGGGCCGGTGCGCCGGGTGCGGCTGCGCAGCGGCGAGTCGGTGCTGGAGGTCGAGTGGCACGACCCGGCGGCGCCGGCGCAGCGCACCGCCGACCCGGCCGAGGCGCTGCCGGCCCGGGCCGCCGAACCGGCCGCGCGTGCGGCGCCGGCGACCGACCGGCCGGCCGTGCGCTCACCCGTGGTCGGCACGTTCTACCGCGCCCCCGAACCCGGCGCGATGCCGTTCGTCGCGGTCGGCGACATGGTCCGCCCGGGCCAGGTGGTCGGCATCGTCGAGGCCATGAAGCTGATGAACGAGGTGACCGCCGGCCAGGCCGGACGGGTGGTCGAGGTGCTGGTCGACGACGGCAAGCCCGTCGAGTACGACCAGCCGCTGATCGCCCTGGAACCGGTCACCGGACAGGACTCCTGATGTTCGACAAGGTGCTGATCGCCAACCGGGGTGAGATCGCGCTGCGGGTGCTGCGCGCCTGCCGGGAACTCGGCGTGCGCACGGTGGTGGTGCACTCCAGCGCCGACGCCGACTCGCTGCCGGTGCGGCTCGCCGACGAGGCGGTACGGATCGGCCCGGCGGCCAGCCGCCGCAGCTACCTCAACGCCGCGGCGATCGTGGAGGCCGCCCGGCAGACCGGCGCGCAGGCGGTCCACCCCGGCTACGGCTTCCTGTCCGAGGACGCCGACTTCGCCGAGATCTGCGCCGAGAACGGGCTGGTCTTCGTCGGCCCGCCGCCGCAGGTGATGGCCGCGCTCGCGGACAAGTCGACGGCCCGCGCGCTGATGAGTAACGCCGGGCTGCCGTTGCCGCCGGGCAGCGTCCGGACGCTGCCCACCGTCGGCGAGGCGCAGGAGGTGGCCGCCGAGGTGGGCTACCCGGTGATCGTGAAGGCCGCGGCGGGCGGGGGCGGGCGCGGCATGACAGTGGTGCGCTCGGCGGCCGAGCTGCCCCGCGCGTACGCCCGGACCCGTGCCGCCGCCCAGGTGGCGTTCGGCGACGACCGGGTGTACGTCGAGCGGTACCTCGCCGACGCGCGCCACGTCGAGGTGCAGGTGCTCTGCGACGGCCACGGCAACGGCGTGCACCTGGGCACCCGCGACTGCTCGGTGCAGCGCCGGCACCAGAAGCTGATCGAGGAGGCACCCGCGCCCGCGCTGCGGCAGGCCACCCTGGACACTGTCGCCGAGGTGGCGCTGCGCGGCGCGCTGTCGGTCGGCTTCACCGGCGCCGGGACCGTGGAGTTCCTGGTCGACGAGGCCGAACGCTGCCACTTCCTGGAGATCAACTGCCGGATCCAGGTGGAACACCCGGTCACCGAGATGGTCAGCGGCATCGACCTGGTGCAGGAACAGCTGCACGTGGCGTACGGCACGCCGCTGCGGCTGCGCCAGTCCGACGTACGCCTTTCCGGCGTGGCGATCGAGTGCCGGGTCAACGTGGAGGACCCGGACCGCGACTTCGCGCCCGCACCCGGCCGGCTGGACCGGTTCCGGCCGCCGGGCGGCCCGTTCACCCGGGTCGACACCCACGGGCACGTCGGCTACCTGGTCAGCCCGCACTACGACTCGCTGCTGGCGAAGGTGGCGGTGTGGGCACCGGACCGGGACGCCGCGCTGGACCGGCTCGACCGGGCGCTGGCCGAGTTCGACGTGGCCGGTCCCGGTGTGCGTACCACCATCCCGTTCGCCCGGCAGGTGCTGCGCGACCCGGCGTTCCGGGCCGCCCGGCACACCACGGCCCTGGTGGAACGCCTGCTCGCCCCACCCGCCGACGACGCCCCACCCGCCGGTGACGGCCCACCGGCCGAGGCGGCGCGGGCAGTCGTGCCCGACCCGCGCGGCGCGGCCGAGCCGGGCGGCCGTACCCCCGTCAGCGCCGTGCCCGCCGCCGGCCCGACCACCTGGAGGAACCGATGACCGTCGCCCCCGACCGCCCGCTCGCCCGCGAGATCACCGACATCCTGGTCACGCACTGCGGCCTGGACCCGGACGCCGCCGCCGGCGCGCCCGCCGCGAGCCTGGAGGAACTGGGCATGGACTCGCTGGCGCTGCTCGAACTGTCGGCGGTGGTGGCCGACAGGTGGCGGGTGAAGATCCCCGAACAGGCCGGGCAGCTCAGCATCGCCGGCGTCGCCGACCTGGTGGCCCGCAAGGCGGACCCGCCCGGGCACACCGAGAACGCCGTGGAGATCGCCGCGCCGCTGCCGCTGGTCTGGGAGATCACCAACGACGTGGCCCGGTGGCCGGACCTGTTCAC
Source organism: Micromonospora sp. AB353 (assembly GCF_049538395.1). Lineage (NCBI taxonomy): Bacteria > Bacillati > Actinomycetota > Actinomycetes > Micromonosporales > Micromonosporaceae > Micromonospora > Micromonospora sp. AB353. The sequence goes on from NZ_JBMVFV010000067.1 coordinate 3,158, forward strand.
CGAGTACGCGACCGCCGAGATCCTGCACCGCGACGGCGACACGGTCCGCTTCCGGCTCACCATGCACCCGGACGACAACGGCGTGGCGTGGAGCTGGGTCAGTGAACGCACCGCCGACCCGGCCACCCGCGAGGTGCACGCCCGGCGCGTCGAGACCGGCCCGTTCGAGTACATGCGCATCCACTGGCGCTACGACGAGACGCCCGGCGGCACCCGGATGACGTGGACGCAGGACTTCGCGATGAAGCCCGACGCGCCGGTCGACAACGCCGGCATGACCGACCGGATCAACACCAACAGCACGATCCAGCTCGCCGTGATCAAGGAGAAGATCGAGCGGGCGCACGCGGGAGGCGCGCGATGACCGACACCACCACCGCCCGGGTCTCCGTCCACGACGTACCCGCCGACCGCCGCCGCGGCGGGGAACTGCGGGTGCTGCTCGGCCCGAAGACTGTGGGCAGCACCTCCGGATTCATGGGCGTCGCCACGCTCGCACCGGGGGAGCGGATCGCCGAGCACTACCACCCGTACAGCGAGGAGTTCCTCTACGTCGCCCGCGGCGCGATCACCGTCGACCTGGACGACACGCCGGTGCCGGTCGCCGCCGGGGAGGCGCTCTACGTGCCGAAGGACGTGCGGCACCGGCTGCGCAACACCGGCGACGAGCCCGCCGAGGTGGTGTTCCACCTCGGACCGCTCGCCCCGCGCCCGGAACTCGGCCACGTCGACACCGAGAGCGCCGCACCGCCGCCACGGGAGCCGTCGTGACCGGCCGCCGTACCGTGGTCACCGGCATCGGCGTCGTCGCACCCGGCGGCGCCACCCGGGACCGCTTCTGGAAGACGATCACCGAGGGGCGCACCGCGACACGGCGGATCAGCTTCTTCGACCCGTCGCCGTTCCGGTCGCAGATCGCCGCCGAGTGCGACTTCGACCCGGACGCCGCCGGGATCACGCTCGCCGAACGGCAGCGCGCCGACCGGTACGTGCAGTTCGCGCTCGCCTGCTCCGCCGAGGCGCTCGCGGACAGCGGCCTCACCCTCACCGACGCCCAGCGGGAACGCGCCGGGGTGGTGCTCGGCACCGCCGTCGGCGGGACCATGGCGCTGGAACAGGAGTACGTACGGGTCAGCGACTCCGGCCGGCACTGGCTGGTCGACCACGCGCTCGGCGGGCCTTACCTCTACCAGGCGCTGGTGCCCAGCAGCCTGGCCGCCGACGTGGCCTGCCGGCACGGCCTGCACGGCCCGGCGCAGGTGATCTCCACCGGCTGCACCTCCGGCATCGACGCCATCGGGTACGCCCACCAGCTCGTCGCCGACGGCGAGGCCGACGTGGTGCTGGCCGGCGCGGCCGACTCGCCGATCTCCCCGGTCACCGTCGCCTCGTTCGACGCGATCGGCGCGACCAGCCCGGACAACGACGACCCGGAGCACGCCTCCCGGCCGTTCGACGCCGACCGGCACGGGTTCGTCCTCGCCGAGGGCTCCGCGGTGCTGGTGCTGGAGGAGGCCGAGCACGCCCGCCGCCGGGGCGCGCACGTCTACTGCGAGGTCGCCGGGTACGCCAGCCGCAGCAACGGCTTCCACATGACCGGGCTGCGCCCCGACGGCGCGGAGATGGCGGTGGCGATCAGCGACGCGCTGCGGCAGGCCCGGCTCGCCCCGACAGCCGTGTCGTACGTCAGCGCGCACGGCTCCGGCACCCGGCAGAACGACAGGCATGAGACGGCGGCGTTCAAACGGGCGCTGGGGGAGACGGCGTACCGGGTGCCGATCAGCTCGATCAAGTCGATGGTCGGTCACTCGCTCGGCGCCATCGGCTCGATCGAGATGGCCGCCTGCGCCCTCGCCATCGAGTACGGCGTGGTGCCGCCCACCGCGAACTGGACCACCCGCGACCCGGAGTGCGACCTGGACTACGTGCCGAACGAGGCCCGGGAGGTGCCGGTGGACGTGGCGTTGTCGGTGGGCAGCGGCTTCGGCGGCTTCCAGTCCGCGATGGTGTTCCGCCGGCTGGCGGCGGTGCCGACATGACCGCGCGGGCCGTGGTGACGGGCATCGGCGTGGTCGCGCCCAGCGGCGTCGGCGCCGAGGCGCACTGGAACACCGTGCTGGCCGGCACCCGGCGCACCGGGCCGATCACGCTGTTCGACCCGGAGCGCTACCCGACCCGGGTGGCCGGGGAGGTGGCCGGCTTCGACCCGGCCGGGTTCAGCGACACCCGGCAGCGGGTGCAGACCGACAGGTGGACGCACCTCGGCTTCGCCGCCACCAAGCTGGCGCTCGCCGACGCCGCGCTGCCCGAGGTGTCACCCGACCCGTACCGGTGGGCGGTCACGCTCGCCAGCTCGTCGGGCGGCAACCTGTTCGGGCAGCGGGAACTGCAACGGCTCTGGGGCGGCCCGAGCCGCACCGTCGGGGCGTACCAGTCGATCGCCTGGTTCTACGCCGCGAGCGTGGGGCAGCTGTCGATCCGCCACCAGTTCAAGGGGCCGTCCGGGGTGACCGTGTCCGAGTCGGCCGGCGGGCTGGACAGCCTGGCGCACGCGGTGCGCACCATCCGCCGGGGCACACCAGTGGTGATCGCCGGGGCGACCGAGTGCCCGCTGAGCCCGTACGCGCTGGCCTGCCAGCTCCGCTCCGGCCTGCTCAGCGACGTGTCCGACCCGGAGCGGGCGTACCGGCCGTTCGACGTCGCGGCCAGCGGGTACGTGCCGGCCGAGGGCGGTGCGGTCTTCGTGGTGGAGGAGCTGGGCCACGCGCTGGCCCGGGGCGCCCGCGTCTACGGGGAGGTCACCGGCTGGGCCGCCACCCACGACGCCGCGCCCACCGACCCGGCGACCGGCCCCGACCCGGCCCACTACGCCCGGGCGCTGCGGCTGGCGCTGGAGCGTGCCGGGGTACGCCCGCACGACGTGGACGTGATCTGGCCGGACGCGCTCGGGGTGCCCGCGTACGACCGGGCCGAGGCGGCGGCGCTGCGTGCCGTGTTCGGCGACCGGACCCCGCCGGTGACCACGCAGAAGCCGCTGACCGGCCGGGCGCACCAGGGCGGGTCCGCGCTGGACGCGGCCACCGCGCTGCTGGCGTTCCGCCGCGGGATGCTGCCCGCCTCGGCCGGCCCGGACGAGCCGGCGCCCGGCTGCGAGCTGACGTTCCTGCGGCAGCCCCGCCCGCCGCGCAGCCGGATCGCGCTGGTCGGCGCGCGCGGCTTCGACGGGTTCAACAGCGCGCTGGTGCTGCGCGGCGCCGCGCCCCCACCGGCGGGCGAACGCTGACCGTCACGACGGCCGGGCCAGGTACGCGGTCTTCGCGTCGCCGGAGAACCCACAGGCCAGATAGAAGGCGTGGGTCGCGGGCGAGCGCGACCCGGTCATGAGCATCGCCTTGTAGCAGCCCGCGTCCCAGGCAGCCCGCAGCGTGGCGGCCATGATCTGCCTGCCCAGGCCGGTGCCGCGCCGCGACTCGTCGACCACCACGTTCTCGATCACCGCGTACGGCGACGCCGACCGGCTCAGGTTGGGGATCACGTTGAGGTACGTGGTGGCGACGACCGTGCCGTCCAGGTCGAGCACGAACAGGTGCAGCCCCTCGGTGGCCAGGATCCGCGCGAAGGCCCGTTCGTCGGAGCCGTCGCTCAGGTGCGGGTCGTCCGGGTTCAGTTGCCGGTAGAGGCGGATGAGCTGCGGGAAGTCGTCGGGACGGGCGGTACGGAACATACCGGGAGCGTAGTCGCCGGCCGTCCGCGCGGGAGCCGCGCGCACAGCATCCGGCGGCCGGCGGACTACCTTGCCGGCGTGGCCTCGATCCTGCCTGTCCGATCGAGCCTGAGCAATCCACCCAGCCGCTGTTTTGGATCTAGCCATTTGCATCTGGCGATGCCGAAGAGAGCCGTCGTAGGGTTCCGCCATACCCCGAACGACGTACCCGCTGGGCGGATCCGCCCAGTTCCTCAGTGGAACGGTGGCTGGTCGTGACTGCACATCCCGTGGCGGAAGATCCTGCCTCGACGACGGTGAACTGGGTGGACGACATCCTGTTCACCGGCCGCGACACCGACGTCTGCCTGCGCCTGCCCGAACCGGTGGACAAGGGCACGCTGCGCCGGCTCGTCGGCGAGGCGCAGGACCGGCTCGCCGGGGCCGGGCTGCGCGCCGGAGGCACCGCCGCGCTGCGCCTGCCGCCCTCGCTGGCGTACGTGGCGTACCTGCTCGCCACCTGGCGTACCGGCGCCCAGGCGGTGCTGCTCGACCACCGGCTCACCGACCACGAGGTCGACCAGGCGCTGCGCCGGCTCAGCCCGCAGGTGGTGGTCGCACCGACCCGGACCGGTGGCGGCGCGCTGCGGATCTTCGTCGACGTGACCGCCGGGGTCAGCGCCTACTCCGACCGCCCGGCGGGCAGCCCGCACGCGGTGATCCAGCTCAGCTCCGGCTCCACCGGACCGTCCAAGGTGATCGGCCGCACCGCCGCCGACCTGGTCGCCGAGGTGCACCGCTACACCCGTATCGACGGCGTCGCGCTGCCCGGTGAGCGGATCATCCTGCTCCCCAGCATGGTGCACGTGCTCGGCCTGGTCGGCGGCCTGCTCTACGGGCTGCACGCCGGCGTCGAGCTGTGCCCGCCAGAGCGGCTCAGCGGCGACGCGATCCTCGCCGCCGTCGCCGCCCAGGACACCCCGGCCACGGTGCTCGGCGTCCCGTTCCACATCGGCCTGCTCGCCTCCACCACACCCGCCGGGCCGCTGCCGCAGCTCAAGCGCATGACCACCGGCGGTGAGCTGGTGTCCGCCGCCGTGGCGAACGCGTTCACCGACCGCTACGGCGTGCCGCTGGGCAACATGTACGGGATGACCGAGGTCGGCGTCATCGGCACCGACCTGTACGGGCGGCACCGTCCCGCCATCGCGCCCGCCCCCGGCATCGAGGTGCGGGAGCGCGCCGGCGAGCTGTGGGTGAGCTGCCCGGACAACCCGTACGTCGGACTGGCCGACCCGACCCGGTGGGCCGACGGCTGGCTGCACACCCGCGACGCCGGCGTGGTCGACCCGGACACCGGTCTGGTCACCATCAAGGGCCGGTTGGACTCGCAGGTGTCGGTGGGCGGCCTGAAGGTCGACCTGACCGAGGTGGAGGCCACTGTGGCCGGGCTGCCCGGCGTCGTCGCCGCGGTGGTGGTCTGGGACGACGGCATCACCGCGTACGTCCAGACCGACGGTTCACTGACCGAGGACACGCTGGACAAGCTGATCGCCGAGCGGCTGGCCGGCTTCAAGCGGCCCCGCACCCTGCGGCTGCTCGACCAGATGCCCCGCACCACCACCGGGAAGCTGGTCCGGTCCGTACCGGCGCTGCGGGACGCGGCGTCGTGACCGGCCCGCTGTACGAGCCGTACACCCACCGGACGCCCGCCGGGCGTCCCGTGCACCCCGATCCCCGCCCCGGACCGGCCGGGCAACGCGCCACCCGCGCGCCCGACCCCGCCGGTTCCCACGCACACGGTGTCCCGACCGGGCACCGTCAGCCGGTACACGGAGAAGAGGTCTGAACCCATGCGAGACGAGGTCCGCACCTTCGTCGTCGAACAGCTCGCCGACATGAACTACGACGTGGAGGAGCTCGACGACGACACCACGCTCGGCCCCTCCGGCGTCGACCTGGAGTCGCTGGCCCTGGCCGACCTGGCGGTCCGCGTCGAGGACCGCTACGGCCTCAAGTTCGCCGACGACGAGTCGGAGAAGCTGGCGCTGATGACGGTCGGCGAGTTCACCACGATGGTCGCCGACCGGGTGGCCGCGAACAGCGACAAGTCCTGATGTCCGGTCAGCCCGACCTGGGGCGAGCTGACCTGGTGAGCATGCTCGCCGAACTGACCGCCAAACCCGCCGACCAGGTGCCGGACCGGCTCGGCTCGATGGAGCTGGCCTGGCTGGTGCACATGGTCGAGCAGCGCTACGACCGCCGGCTGGACCTGAGCGACGACGAACTCGCCGGCATCCGCACCGTCGACGACGCGCTCGCGGTGTTCCGTGGCTCTCTGACCGCTCCCGCAGATGGCTGAGCGGGAGACCGTACGGATCACCGGCACGTACGCGCTCAGCGCCCTCGGCAGGGGCGCCGACGCGCTGCTGGCCGGGGTGCTCACCGGCACCCCGGCGTTCACGCCGGTGCGCCGTTTCGACACCACCGGCCGCCGGGTGACGGTGGCGGCCACAGTGCCGGACGTCGGCACCCTCGCCGGCGAGCTGGCCGACGCGATCGACACGGCCGCCCGGGCCGCCGGGCTGGACCGGGCCGGGCGGGCCGAGTCGGCGCTGTTCCTGGCCACCCACGGCGGGCCGTACTCGCTGCCCGTACCGCGGGGGTGGGAGGAACCGACGGTGCCGGCGCTGGCCGGTCACCTGGCCGCGCGGTGCGGCCTGGGCGGGCGGACCCGGATCTACACCACCGCCTGCGTGTCGGCGAGCAGCGCGGTCGCCGACGCGGCGGTGCTGATCCGCCGGGGCGACCTGGAGCGGGTCGTGGTCGCGGCCGGCTACCTGGTCGAACCGGACCAGTACGCGTTGTTCGACGCCGGCCGGGCGCTCGCCGCCGACGGCGCGGTACGCCCGTTCAGCGCCGGCCGCAAGGGCCTGCTGCTGGGCGACGGGGTGGCCGCCGTGGTGCTGGAGTCGGCGGGCGCGGCCGCCCGGCGGGGCGCCGAGACGCTAGCGGTCGTGGCCGGGTGGGGCCGGGCGGGGGACGCGTACCACCCGTGCCAGCCGCACCCGGACGGGCTCGGGCTGGCCCGGGCGGTCGAGGCGGCGCTGCGCCGCGGCGGGCTGCCACCGGAAGCGATCGGCTACGTCAACGCCAACGCCACCGGCACCCCCTTCAGCGACGCCTCCGAGGCGGCGGCGCTGACCCGGGTGTTCGGCGAGGACGCCGGGCGGCTGCCGGTCAGCTCCACGAAGTCGGTGCACGGGCACGCGCTGGAGGCGTCCGGGCTGCTGGAACTGCTCGTCACCGTGCTGGCCCTGCGGCACGGCAAGCTGCCGGTCACCGCCGGCTGGCTCGGCCCCGACCCGCAGTGCCCGCTGGACGTCATCCGCGACGCCCCGCGCCCCGCGCGCACCGGACACGCCCTCACCCTCAACGCCGCCTTCGGCGGCGCCGACACGGCCCTCCTGGTGAGCACCTCATGACCGCGCCCGCGCCCGCCCCCCACCCCGGCCTCCCGCGATCCTGCACTTCCGGCCCCGGCGAAACGGGCACAACGCCCCCACCCGGGGCGCCAACCGCACGATCGCGCGACGGGGGGGTCGTGGTGCTCGCGGAGGCGCGGTGGCCCGAGGCGGGGGACGAGGGTCCGGGGCCGGCCGGGGTGCCGGGGTTCGTGCACTCGCCGTTCGCGCCGCTGGTGGTGGCGGTCGCCGAGCGGTGCCTCGCGCGGCGGTACGGCGACGGGCCGCTGCCGCCGGGCAACGGGACGGCCGTGGTGCTGGTCAGCGCCGGTGGGGACACCGCCGGGGCGGCGCACGTTCGCGCCACTGTGGACGCGGGAGGGCGGATCGGGCCGCTGTTCTTCTTCCAGTCGGTGCCGAACAGCGTGGCCGGGCACGTCGCGGCGCGCTGGGGACTGGACGGACCGGTGGTGTGCCTGAGCCCGACCGGCGACCCGCGGGCCGACGGGGAGGCCGAGGCGGACCTGCTGCTGTACGACGGCGACGCCGCACAGGCGTTGCTGATCCTGATCGAACTGGCACCGGACGGGACGCCGGGCGAGGCGACCGCGGTGCTGCTGGGGGAGGGAACACGTCAATGAGGACGAAGGGACTGCGCGGCGCGCTCGCGGCCGACGCGGAACTGGGCGCGGGCAACGTGCTCGCCCGGGTGCTGGCCCACGGCGCCGACCCGGACGGGCCGGGGCTCACGTTCGACACCGAGATCGACGGCCACCCGGCCGAGACCCCGCTGACCCTGGGCCGGCTCGACCGGATGGTCGCCGCCCGGGCGGCCTGGCTGCACGAACGCGGGGTGAAACCCCGCGACCCGGTGGCGGTCTGGGCCGGCACGGCCGCCGACATGGTGCTGTCGTTCCTGGCACTGACCCGCCTCGGCGCCATCCCGGCGCTGATGAACGGCAGGCTGCGCCCCGAGATCGCCGCCGAGTACATCCGCCGGCTGCGCGCCGCCGGAGTGCTCGCCGACGCCGCGCACGCGCAGGCGCTGGCCGGGCACGACCTGGGCGCCCCGATGCTCGGCGAACCCGCGCAGGCCGGCACCGGCGACCCGGACGCCGCGTCCGCGCACTACCGGCACCACCCGGACGACCCGATCGTCATCACCCACACCTCCGGCACCACTGGCGTGCCGAAGGCGGTGCTGCACTCGCACGCCAGCCTGTTCGCCGCCACCCGCCACCTGCTGTCCATGCCGCAGGCGCAGGGCACCACGCGCATCCTCAACGCGCTGCCCGCCCCGCACACCGCCACCGTGCTCATGGTCAACCAGGCACTCGGCAACCGGGCGGAGATGTTCCTGCTCTCCGATCAGGGCGGCGAGCGGGTGCTGGACGCGATCCAGCGCTGGCGCCCGGACGGCGTGTTCGGCTTCTCCGTCACCTGGGCCGAGCTGGCCCGCTTCGACCTGTCCGGCTACGACCTGGACTCGGTGCGGCTGTGGTTCAACACCGGCGACTGCTCGCACGAGCCGCACGTACGGCGCCTGGTCGCTGTCGGCTCCCGCGACGTGGTGACCCGGGAGGGTGTGACCCGGGTACCCGGGTCGGTGTTCATCGACGGGCTCGGCTCCAGCGAGATGGGCCACTCGATGTTCCACATCACCCACACCACCGGCACCGACCGGTACGGCCGCTGCGTCGGCCGCCCGTACCGGTTCGCCACGGTCGCCGTGCTCGACGCCGACGGCAACGAGCTGCCGCCCGGGCAGGTCGGCTGGCTCGGCATCGACTCGCCGTCGCTGTTCCGCGGCTACTGGAACGACTCGGTCACCACGTACCGGTTCCGGCTGCGCGGCTGGTACCTCACCGGCGACCTGGTGTACGCCGACGACGACGGCCGCTACTACCACCTGGACCGCGCGGTCGACTCGGTCGAGGCAGGGGACGGCAAACGGTTCTTCACCGCGCTGTCCGAGGAACGCATCCTCGCCGCCAGCCCCGACGTGACCGACTGCACGGTGGTGATCGTCAAGGCGGACGACGGCACGGTGACCACCGACGTGCTGCTGGAACTGGCCGCCGGCGCCGACCCGGACGCGGACCGCACCGAGCGGATCCGTACCGCGCTCGGCCCGGACGTGGCCGCCACACTGCGCCGGATCGTCCCGGTACGCGCCGACGACATCCCGGTCACCGTCACCGGCAAGGTCCGCAAGGTGGCGCTGCGCGAGCGCTATCTGACCGAGGCGCCGTCGTGACCGCCGTCATCACCGGCATGGGCCTGTTCACCCCGGCCGGGCGTGGCGTGGCGGACACGTTCGACGCCCTGCTCACCGGCCGGTCCGGGCTGCGCCGCCCGCCCGAGGGACACCCGGCGGCGGGCAGCCTGGAGGTGGCCGGGGTACTGCCGGACATCGACCCGCGCAGCGTCGCCTCCGGGCCGGAGACGAAGGTGCTCGACCGGGTGGTGCTGCTCGCCCTGATCACGGCCGCCGAGGCGCTCGCCGACGCCGGCATCGAGGTGGGCCGCGACGTCGACCCGGAGCGGATCGCGGTGATCGTCGGCGGGGTGGGCGGCATGTCCACGCTGGAGGGCCAGGTGCTGGCGCGGGCGGCCCGGGGCCGGGCGGCGGTCAGCCCGTACCTGCTCACCGGCATCCTGCCGAACATGCCCTCGGCGCGGATCGCCATCGCGCACGGCATCCGCGGCTACAGCTCGTCGGTCGGCACGGCCTGCGCCTCGGGTGCCCAGGCCGTCGCCGACGGGGTACGCCTCATCCGCGCCGGCGAGGCCGACGTGGTGGTGTGCGGGGCGAGCGAGGCGCCGCTGTTCGGCACGTTCGCCGACACGTTCGGCAACGCCCGGGCGCTGGCCCGGGGCTGGGACGAACCGACCGAGGCGAGCCGCCCGTTCGACAAGCGGCGCAACGGGTTCGTACTGGCCGAGGGCGCGGCGCTGCTGGTGCTGGAGCGCGCCGGCCACGCCGACGGCCGGGGTGTGCGCGGCTACGCCGAGGTCGCCGGGTTCGGAGCGAACACCGACGCGTACCACCCGACCGCGCCACGGCCGGACGGCGCCGGCGCGGCGGCGTGCATGCGCCGGGCCCTGGCGGCAGGCGGGGTCGAGCCCGCCGATGTCGGGTACGTCAACGCGCACGGCACCGGCACCAAGCTCGGTGACGTCGCCGAGACGATCGCGCTGGCCGAGGTGTTCGGCACCGGCGGTGTGCCGGTCAGCTCCACCAAGGCGCTCACCGGGCACCTGCTCGGCGCGTCCGGGGTGCTGGAGGCCGCCGCCGCCGCGCTGGCGCTCGACAGTGGGCTGCTGCCACCCACCTACCACCTGGACGACCCGGACCCGGAGTGCGAGGCGGACCACGTCCGCGCCGTGCCCCGGCCCACCCGGGCCGGCCACGCGCTGACGAACTCGTTCGGGTTCGGCGGCCAGAACGTCAGTCTGCTCCTGCGCCGGCTCTCCGGGCCGGCCCGCCGGGCCGCCACCCCGGCCGCGGGCTGACCGGACTCCATTCCCGGGCGTCCGTCCGGGTCGCGATCACGGGGGGAACAGGGGAAGCCCATGACCATCAACGGGATAGATCATCTCGAACTGTACGTGGGGGACGCCCGGCAGGCGGCCTTCTACTTCGACAACGCCGTCGGTTTCCGGCTGTGCGGGCAGGGCGGTCCGGAGACCGGGCTGGACGGGCAGCGCTCGCTGCTGCTGGCTCAGGCCGGCATCCGGCTGCTGCTGACCACCGGACTGTCCGCCGAGCATCCGGCGGCCACGTACGTGCACCGGCACGGCGACGGCATCGCCGTGGTGGCGCTCGCCGTGGACGACGCCGCCGGGGCGTACGCGGAACTGGTCGATCGGGGCGCGACGGCGCTGAGCCCGCCGCGTACCTTCACCGGCGCGGACGCCGAGGTGGTGGTGGCCGAGGTCGGCGGCTTCGGCGACGTGGTGCACCGCCTCGTCGAGCGGCGCGGCGACCCGGGTGTGTTCCTGCCCGGCGCGATCGAGCCGGTGACCGCGCCGGACGGCACGGACACGCTGCTCGCCGAGGTGGACCACCTGGCGATCTGCGTGCCGCCGGGGCAGCTCGGCGAGACCGTCGCGCACTACGAGAAGGTGTTCGGCTTCGCCGACATCTTCACCGAGCACATCGAGGTCGCCGGTCAGGCGATGAACTCCAAGGTGGTGCAGAGCCCGTCCGGGACCGTCACGTTCGTGCTGCTGGAGCCGGACACCGGCGCCCGGCCGGGGCAGATCGAGGACTTCCTGCGCTGGCACGCCGGCGCCGGGGTGCAGCACCTGGGTCTGCGTACCGACGACATCGTCACCGCCGTCGGCGCGCTCGCCGGGCGCGGGGTGCGCTTCGCCAGCACGCCCGGCGCCTACTACGACGGGCTGGAGCAGCGGGTCGGCCGGCTGGACGCGCCGGTGGACCGGCTGCGCGAGCTGAGCATCCTGGTCGACTCCGATCACGACGGGCAGCTGCTGCAGATCTTCACCGAGTCGATGCACGTGCGCCGCACCCTCTTCCTCGAACTCATCGAGCGGCGCGGGGCGCGCACCTTCGGCAGCGGCAACATCAAGGCGCTCTACGAAGCGAAGGAACGCGAGCTGGCCGCGGCGGGGGCGACCCCCGCTGTCGCGGCCGGAGGGGCTGGGGCATGACCACCATCGATCCCGGGCTGACCGCCGAGGAGGAGGCGCTGCTTCCCTCCGACGAGGACGTCCGGCACTACGCCGAGCACGGCTGGTACCTGTCGAAGAAGCTGCTCACCGACGACGAGGTGGACGAACTCGTCGCCGCCACCGACAGCTACTACGCCGGGGACCGTGACCGCCGCCTGCCGGTACGCCCGCCGAAGCTGGCCTACTGGGAGCCCTCGAAGGGTGACGTGCAGCGGCACAACGACTACGTCCACCACGAGCACGACGGCATCGCCCGCATCCTGCGCAAGCCGCTGATCGGAGCCGTCGCCGCCCGGCTGGCCCGGGCCGCCGAGATCCGGATCTTCCAGTCCACGCTGATCTGGAAGCCGCCGATCGCCGGTGAACCGTCGAACATCGTGCCCTGGCACTTCGACAAGCACTACTGGGCGTCCTCGTCGTCGGAGAACATGCTCACCGCGTTCATCCCGTTCCACGACTGCGGCGAGGAGATGGGCACCATCACCATGGTCGACGGCTCCCACCGCTGGCGGGAGATCGGCGCCGACGACACGGTGGTCCGGCACTTCGCCGACCGGGACCGCGACCAGCTCGAGGTGATGCTCGCCGAGAACGCGGCGTACAACGGCGCGCAGATCCGCAAGATCCCCATGGTGATCCCCAAGGGGCACATGAGTTTCCACCACTGCCGCACCTACCACGGCAGCGGCGCGAACGTCAGCGGGCGGCCCCGCCGGGCCATCTCGCTGCACCTGCAGGACGGCGACAACGCCTGGCGGGAGTATCCGCTCTCCGACGGCACGCTCGCCGCGTACAACCACGACGTGCTGGTCCGCCGCACCCACGAGGGCCGGCCGGACTACGCGGACCCCGATTACTGCCCGGTCATCTGGCGCGACCGCGCCCAGCAGGGAGGCTGACAATGTCACGGTACGACTGGGGTAAGACGCACCCGGGCATCGAGCGGCTGGAGCGGGCGGTGACCGAGCGCCGCGACGTGGTGGTCAAGCACCCCCTCTACGCCAACCTCGACACCCACGACGCGCTCGTCACGTTCATGGAGCACCACGTCTTCGCGGTCTGGGACTTCATGTCCCTGCTGAAGTCGCTGCAGCGGCAGCTCACCTGCGTCACGGTGCCGTGGATCCCGACCGGCCCGACCGGCAGCCGCCGCCTGATCAACGACATCGTCATGGTCGAGGAGAGCGACGAACTCGGCGACGGCTACATCAGCCACTTCGAGCTGTACGTGCAGGGAATGACCGAGGCCGGCGCCGACACCACGGCCGTCAACAGGCTGGTCGACCTGCTGCGCGACGGCACCCCGGTCACCGAGGCGCTCGGCGCCGCCGGAGTCCCCGCGGCGTCGGCGGCGTTCGCCGGCACCACCTGGCGGATCATCGAGACCACCCCGGTGCACTGCCAGGCCGCGGCGTTCGCGTTCGGCCGCGAGGACCTCATCCCGGAGATGTTCACCCAGGTCGTCGCCGTCAACGAACGCAGCAACCGGCTGAACAAGTTCGTCGACTACCTGGAGCGGCACATCGAGGTCGACGGCGAGCAGCACACCCCGATGGCCATGCAGATGCTGGCCGACCTGTGCGGCGACGACGACACCAAGTGGCAGGAGTGCGCCGACACGGTGAACGCGGCGCTGGCCGCCCGCGCCCGCCTCTGGGACGACATCCTCGCCGCCGTCAAGGAGGGCCGTCCGGCGTGACCGGCTCCGACCCGCTCCGGCTCTACCGGACGGTCCGGCTGATCCGCCGCTTCGAGGAACGCGCGATCGAGCTGGTCCGCGCCGGGGAGATCGTCGGCGGCATCCACCCGTACCTCGGCCAGGAGGGGATCGCCGCCGGTGTCTGCGCGGCGCTGGGCGCCGAGGACCTGGTCACCGGCACCCACCGCGGGCACGGGCACGTGCTCGCGAAGGGCGCCGATCCGGCCCGGATGCTGGCCGAACTGTGCGGCCGGGTCACCGGGCTCAACCGGGGCCGGGGCGGGTCGATGCACGCCGCCGACTTCGGCGTCGGCGTCCTCGGCGCCAACGCCATCGTCGGAGCCGCCGGCGCGATCCTCACCGGAGCGGTGTGGGAGCGCCGGCGGCGCGGCGCCGACATCGTCGGCGCCACCTTCTTCGGCGACGGCGCGGTGAACGAGGGCATGCTCCTGGAGGCGTTCAACCTGGCCGCGCTCTGGCGGATACCGGTGCTGTTCGTCTGCGAGAACAACGGCTACGCCACCACCATGCCGGTCGACGGCGCGGTCGCCGGCACCATCGCCGGGCGGGCCGCCGCCTTCGGCATGCCGGCGGCCGTCGTCGACGGGCAGGACCCCGAGGCGGTACGCGAGGTCACCGCCGCCGCCGTCGCGCGGATGCGCGCCGGCGGCGGCCCCGAGCTGGTCGAGGCCCGCACCTACCGCTTCGACGCCCACCACACCTTCGAACATCAGGTACGCCTCGACTACCGGCCGCCGGAGGAGGTGGCCGAGGGACGGTCCCGCGATCCGGTGGACATCGCCGGAGCACGACTCGACCCGGCGGTACGCGCCGAGGTGGACGCCGCCGTCGAGGCGGAACTGGACGCCGCCGTCGACTACGCGCTCGCCGGGCCGCACCCCGACCCGGCGACCGCCCTGGACCACCTGTACGCCAGCGGGCTCACCGCCCGGACCGGAGGTGGCTGAATGCCCCGGCTCTCCTACCGCAGGGCGCTCACCCGGGCGCTCGCCGACGAGATGGCCCGCGACGAGTCGGTCGTGGTGCTCGGCGAGGACATCCGGGTGGCCGCCGCGAACGTCACCACCGGCCTGCTGAAGAAGTTCGGCCCGGAACGGGTCCGCGACACGCCCCTGTCCGAGCAGGCGTTCACCAGCTTCGCCACCGGCGCGGCGCTGGCCGGGGCCCGCCCGGTGGTGGAGTTCCAGATCCCGTCGCTGTTGTTCCTGGTCTTCGAGCAGATCGTCAACCACGCGCACAAGTTCCCGCTGATGACCGGCGGTCAGTGCGCGGTGCCGGTCACCTACGTGGTGCCCGGCTCCGGCTCCCGCACCGGCTGGGCCGGGCAGCACTCCGACCACCCGTACGCGTTGTTCGCCCACGTCGGCGTGACCACAGTCGTACCGGCCACCCCGGCCGACGCGTACGGGCTGCTGGTCTCCGCGATCCGCTGCGACGACCCGGTGGTGGTCTTCGCCCCGGCCGGCGCCCTGGACCTGCGCGCCGACGTCACCGACCCGGCACCGGTGCCGCTGGGCCGGGGGATCGTCCACCGCGCCGGCACCGACGTGACGGTGGTGGCGGTCGGGCACCTGGTGCACGACGCGCTCGCCGTCGCCGAGGAACTCGCCGGCCAGGCCTCGGTGGAGGTCTTCGACCCCCGCACGCTCTACCCGTTCGACTGGGACGGGCTGGTCGAGTCGGTGAGCCGCACCGGGCGGCTCGTCGTCGTCGACGACGGCAACCGCTCCTGCGGCATCGCCGGGGAGATCATCGCCACGGTGGTCGAGCGGGTCCGGCTGGCCGCCCCGCCCCGCCGGGTCACCCGCCCCGACGGCGCGGTGCTGCCCTTCGCACCCGCCCTCGACCGGGCCGTGCAACCCGGCCGCGACCAGCTCACCGCCGCCATCCAACTGACCCTCAAGGACGGATGAACGATGGACCCGAACTACACGTGGCCGCCGCTCGGCCGGGCGTGGACCGACCTGCCCGAGTCCACCCGTACCGCGATGGTGACCACCGGCGCCGAAGCATGGGAGAAGATCTTCCACGGCCGGGCCACGTACAACAAGCAGTGGCGGCTGGCCCGCCCGCCCGTGTTCACCGCCGACGCGTTCCGCGAGCTGAACGAGGTCTGCGACCGCATCGCCCAGCTCATCCTGGAGGCATGCCGGCGCCGTGCCCGTACCGCCGGTGAGCTGCGCCTGCTGCTCGACGTGCCGGACGGCGAGACCCGGCTGCTCGACCCGGACGAGGAACTGCACGAGGGGCTGCTCGCCGCGTACCGGCCGGACGTGCTGTTCTCCGGCGGCGTGCCCTGCATCGTCGAGTACAACATCGACAGCAGCCTCGGCGGCGGCTTCGACGCCGACACCGTGATCCAGCGGTACGCCGAGCTGTACCGTACCCATGACCTGCTCGACGGCGCCCGGCCCGCGCCGTCCCTGCTGGACCAGCGGTTCGTGGCCATCCGGGACACTCTCGGCCTGCCCGACGGCGCCCGGGTGGCGCTGCTGATGGACTTCGACGCCGACTACCCGGGACTGGACGACCCGGAGACGTTCATCCGGATCCTGTCCCCGCTGGTCGACCAGGCCCGCCCGTTCGGCATCGACCTGGTCATCGCGCCGGTCGCCACCGCCACCCTGGACCCGCAGAACCGGCTGGTCGTCGGCGGCGCCCCGGTGGACGCCCTGTTCCGGCTGTTCGTGCCCAACCGGGTCACGCCCAGCGCCGGCCTGGACGCGGTGGCCGGCGCGCTCGCCGCCGGCACCCTGCCGATGTTCGTCAGCAGCGCCGCCTGGCTGCTCAGCAACAAGCTGAACTACGCCTGGCTCTGGGACGATCTGGACCTGCTGCCGGAGGACGACCGGACGCTGATCCGCCGGTACGTGCCGCACACCGTGGCGCTCACCGCCGGCCAGTTCGACCGGGCGCTCGCCGAGCAGGCCGACCTGGTCGCCAAGCCGGCCGGTGGCTCGGCCGGGCACGGCGTGCTGATCGGCCGGGAGATGACACCTGTGGCGTGGGCGGACGGGGTACGCGCGGCGATCGACGAGGGCGGCAACATCCTGCAGCGCTACCACGAGGCGGACCGGGTGGCGATGGACTTCGTACAGATCGAGACCGGCGAGACGGTCACCGCCGACGTCCCGTACAGCCTCGCCCCGTACCTGTTCGACCGCACCGGGTCCGGCGCGCTCGCGCGGGTCGGCTACCCGGGTTGCGACGAGGTGCTCAACCTGGCGAGAGGCGTCCTCCTGACCGGCATCCTGCTGACGGACTGACCCGCTCCACCCCCGTCCACCCCCGTTCCCCCTCCCTCCCCGCGTTGATCAAGGAGTTTGTGTCCTCACGGGGGCGCGTCACCGACCCGAACTCCTTGGTCGACAACGTGACCCCGCTGATCATGAAGTTAGCGGGGACAAAACGGGCGCAGGGTGCGGTCAACTTCATGATCGTCGGGGCAGGCAGGCAGGCAGGCAGGCAGGCAGGGCGGGGCGGGCGCGGAGCCGGGGGAGGGTGGGTCAGGGGTGGGGGAGGTGGGTGGAGAGGACCTTCAGGGTTTCGGCGGTGGCTACCGCGTCGCTGCGGGCACTTCCGTGGCGGCCGTCGCTGCTGTACAGCGACGGGTCGGCCACCAGCGGATGGTCGGTCAGGTGGACGTGCAGTGTGCCCAGGCGCTCGGCCACGGCCCGGGTGTGCCGGGACAGCCGGCGCATCCGCTCGCCCAGGCCCGCGCGCAGCGCGTCCGGCACCGCCGGGCTGTGCGACACGTCGAACATGCCCACGGTGATGACGTCCGCGCCCGCCTCCCGTAGCGCGGTGATCATGGCGGTCAGCTCGGCGTCGACAGCGTCCGGGTCGTAGGCGGACCGGAAGGCGTCGTTGCCGCCGCACACCACCAGGGCCAGGTCCGGCTCGAAGGCCAGCGCGTCGGCGAGCTGGGTGGCCCGGACCTCGTGCGCGCGCAGCCCGCGCCGGCCCAGGTTCAGGTAGGCCAGCTCCGGCCGGACCGCGCGCAGCTCGGCGGCGATCCGGTCGGCCCACTGGAGGTCGGGGTAGCCGTCGGCCGGCTCGCACAGTCCTTCCGCGACGCTGTCACCCAGCACCACGAACCGCCGCCACGGGTGCCCGCGCAGCAGGTCGGCGGCCTCTCCCGGCCGCAGGCACCACGGGTCGGTCGCCTCGGTCAACGTCGATGGCATGCCCGGCAGGCTAGCCGAGCGTCCCACGCGGGGAAAGAGGCTCAGGGCAGCAGGGCCAGCAGCTCCCCGGGCCGGGACAGGCTGAGGTCGGCCGGCTCGCCGGGGTCGTACTGGTGGCCCCACGCGGCGGCCACCGCCACCGCGCCGCTGTGCCGGGCGGCGCGTACGTCCAGTGGTGAGTCACCCACGTACGCGGCGCGGCCGGGCGGCACGCCGAGGTGCCGGCAGGCCGCCTCCACGCCGTCGGGCGCCGGTTTCGGGCGGTCGACCTGGTCGCCGCCGAGGACGACCTGGAAGTGACCGAGCAGGCCCGCCCGGTCGAGCAGGATCTCGGCGGCGCGGTGGCTCGCGCCGGTGAACACGCCCACCGGCACCCGGGTGGCGATCTCGGCGAGCGCGTCCGCGACGCCGGGGTAGACGCGTACCCGCCCGGCGAGCGCATCCAGCTCGGCGTGGTAGCGGTCCAGGTCGTCGCCGGAGGCCGGCCGCCGCAGCAGGTGCGTCAGCAGGTCCGCCGGGGAGCCGATCGAGTAGCCGGCGATGACCTCGGCGTCGGTGTACGAGGGACCGCCGCCGGCCCGCACCGCCGCCCGGTACGCCGCGGGCACGACCGCGTGCGACTCGACGAGCGTGCCGTCCATGTCGAAGACGATCGCCTCCACCGGGCCGGTCACGCGGTCTCCGCCCGGTGGGCGGTGGCGAGCCGCTTCGGGGCGCGTGCGTACCACGCCTCGGTGACCAGCTCGGTCAGCTCGTCCACGCCGATCCGGTCGAGCCGGACCAGCACGGCCGGGTAGCCGTCGAAGTGCGGCGTGGTGAAGTAGACCGCCGGGTCGTCGGCGATCAGTGCCTCCTTGGCGCCCAGGTCGGGCACCCGCGCGCCGAGGATCGGGCCGTCCGGCGCGGAGTCGCCGAGCGACTCGAGTTCGCCGCGCCGCAGCGGCCGTTCCCAGACGAACGACTTGTCGCGGACGCGCCAGGCGGGCGCCTGGTCGTACGTGGGTCGCTCGGTGGTCTCCGGCAGCGCCAGCGCGATGCGCCGCACGTCGTCCCAGGTCGCCATGGCCCCGACCCTACCGCCGACCCCCGACACCGTGGCCCGGACCGGCGGGCTCAGACCGGACCGGCGGGCTCAGACCGGGGTGGGCGTGGCGGGTTCCGCGGCGGGGCGGCGGGACGCGCGGTTCAGCAGCAGCGGCCCGACGGTCAGCACCAGGCAGACCACAGACATCACCAGCAGCGCCGGGGTCAGGTCGAGCAGCGCCACCGACCAGCCGCCGAGCAGCGCGCCGACCGGCAGGCCGAGGAACGCCACCGATCCGGAGATGCCCAGCACCCGGGTCTGGAGTTCGCCCGGCACCCGCTGGTAGAGGGCGGCGCCGAGCAGCGGGTTGACCGCCGCGATGCCGATGCCGGACAGGAACGTCACCACGAGCACCACGACCAGGTCGTCGCTGAGCGCCAGCGCGAGCAGCCGGGGTGCGCCGCTGAGCGTCAGCCCGAGCGCGAACGTCGTCCCGGCCGGCAGCCGGGTGCCGAACATCGTGAACAGCAGGTTGCCCAGCAGCGCGCCGGCCGAGAAGACGCCCAGCAGCAGGCCGAATCCGGCCGGGTCGCCGAGCACCTGGTTGACCCAGAGCGGGATCCAGACCGCGACGCTGGCGTTGGCGAACATGTTCGACACCGAGACCACGATCAGCATGATCATCAGCGTCCGGTCGGTGCGCAGGTACGCGAAGCCGCCACGCAGCGCCCGCAGGTAGGGCTCCCGGGGCGCCGGTTGCGCCGGTGCCGGTGGCCGGACCAGGACGCCGATCAGCAGCGCGCAGACCGCGAACGTGGCCGCGTCGATCCAGATGGCCCGGCTCACCCCGACCCAGTCGATGAGCAGGCCGCCGAGCACCGCGCCGAACAGCGTCATGCCCCGGGCCAGACCGTCGTAGGCGCTGGTGAGCCGGATCAGCGGCACCCCGGCACGCTCGGCCGCCGGTTTGAACAGCACGTGTTTGACCCGGTCGCCGATGCCGCGCAGCCCGCCGGCGATCGCCACCAGCACCAGCAGCGTGCCGAACCCGAGCCAGGGCGCCAGCGCCACCACCGCCATCGCGACCGCGCTCGCGGCGTCCACGAACACCGAGGTACGGCGTACCCCGAAGCGATCCGCCCACGGGGTCGCGAGCGCGCTGGAGAGCATGTACGGAAGCGTCTCCGCCGCCGCGACGAGCCCCATCTTGGTGGGACTACCGGTGGTCTCCAGCACCAGCCAGGGGATGGCGACCACCGAGATCCGGGTGCCGAGGTTGGACAGCAGGTCGGCGCCGACCAGGGTGTACAACTCCCGGCGCGGGTTCACGCCGGACTGCCGATCGGGTCGGCGCCGGCCGGGTGGGCCGCCGCGTACCGGGCCCGCAGGGCGCGCTTGTCCACCTTCGCGGACCGGTTCAGCGGCAGCGCGTCGACGAACTCGACGGCGCCGGGCGCCCACGTCTCGCTCAGTTCCCGGACCACGAGCGCGATCAGCTCGTCGCCGGTCACCGACGCGCCCGGCGCGGGCACGACGTACGCGTGCGGCAGTTCCCCGGCCACCGGGTCCGGTACGCCGATGACGGCGGCGGCGCGTACCTCGGGGTGGCCGGCGAGCACGTCCTCGATCGGGCGGGAGTAGATCGGCCAGCTGCGCTGCCGGGTGAGGATGCGGTCCTGTAACCGGTCGACCAGGTAGAGGTAGCCGTCGGCGTCGAGGTGCCCGATGTCGCGGGTGCGGACCCAGCCGTCGACGAGCGTCTCGGCGGTCAGCTCCGGCCGGCCGTGGTAGCCGGCGAAGCTCAGCCTGGTGCGTACCCACACCTCGCCGTCCTCACCGACCGGCAGCACCCGGCCGTCGGCGTCGCGGATCTGGACCGTCACGTCGCCGTACGGGCGGCCGCAGGACCGCAGCCGCTCCGGGTGCTCCGGGTCCTCGGTGAGCCCCGGCAGCGCGCAGATGACCACCGCCTCGCTGAGTCCGTACACGATGCGCAGGCACGGGCCGAAGCGGGCGATGGCCTGGCGCAGGCGGGCCGGCGCGGCGGGCCCGGCGCCCACGTTGAACATGAACATGGCGGAGAAGTCGGCGCCCGGCAGGTCGGGGTGGTCGAGCACCTCGTAGAGCATCGGCGGGGTGACGAACGTGGAGGTGAGCCGCTCGGCGTCCACGGTGGCGATGAACGCGGCCGGGTCCCACTGCTCACGCAGGAACAGCACGCCGCCGGTGAACAGGTTGAACAGTGTGGTGATCTGGCCGCTGGCCAGCCACATCGGGGAGTGCGACAGGTGCCGCAGCAGCGGGAACCCGGCGCCCCGGAAGTCGGCGGCCAGGGCGAGCACCTGCCGGTAGAAGCTCTCCCGGTGGTGCACCAGCTTCGGCGTGCCGGTGGTGCCGCTGGTCTGCAGGAACGACTCCGGCGCGGGTACCCCGGCGGGCGGTTCCGCGACCGGCCCGGCGGCCCGGGCGGTCAGGTCCGGTCCGGTGCCGCCGGGGCCGAGGCAGAGCACCGGCACGCCGGACAGGCCCGCAGCGATCTCCACCGCCTGCGCGTCCCGCGGGTCGTGGACGAACGCCTCCGGCGCGGACAGCGCGACGAACTCGTCGACCTCCCGCCGAGAGGTCACCGGGGCGACCCACATGCTCCGGCAGCCGAGCAGGTGCAGGGCCAGTTGCAGCAGCGGCCCCTCGACCGTGTTGCCGAGCATCACCAGCACCGCGGCGCCGGGGCGTACCCCGTGGTGGTGCAACGCGGCGGCCAGGCCGCGCACCTCGGCGGCGACCTGGGGGTAGGTGAGGCGGCGTCCGCCGCCGACGAGCGCCTCCCGGTCGCCGAACCCGGCGAACAGCTCCAGCGCCTCGTGCACATAGTTCGGCCGGTCGGTCATCGGGCAGCCCCCATCATGGTCCGCGAGCGGCGTCCGGCCAGGTCAGGGCCGGGACAAGACGGCAGGTGCCAGGGTCGGCGACCGCACCGCCGCCAGCCCCGAGCCTAGGCAGCCACGGTCCACGGCGGACAGAGCCGATCGTCGCTGCGTCCCATCCCGCGGGCATTTGATCATGTCGATCAGGTTGATTGACGCTCGTCACAGCCGGAAGCTAGTTTCCGGTCCATCGCCCGGGCCGGTGCCGCCGACCGCGTCACGCCCGGGGCTGCCGACCATGGAGGATCGATGCCGACCCCGAAGAGATGGCACGTCATAGCTTCCGCCGTCACGCTGCTGATCGCCGCCACCCCGGCGGTCACGGCGAGCGCCGGCCCGACCGGGAACGACCGCGCCGGGCACGGGCGCGCCGAGTGGGCCGGAACCTGGGCCGCCGCGGTGACCCGCGGGAACACCGTGGGCCTGACCAACACCGGCCTGAACAACCAGAGCATCCGGATGACGGTGCAGACCTCGGTGGGCGGTCCGCGCCTGCGGGTACGGCTGACCAACCTGTACGGCGAGCAGGCCGTCCAGGTCGGCCGCGCCACGATCGCCCGGCCGAACACCGCCACCCCCGACGACCTGTCCGACATCGTCGGGTCGAGCGTCCGCCAGCTGACGTTCTCCGGCGCCGGCTCGGCGACCATCAACAAGGGCGCCGAACTGCTCAGCGACCCGGTGGCCTTCCCGGTGGCCGAGCAGGAGGACCTGGTCGTCACCCTGTACTTCCCGGTGCTCACCGGGCCGGTCACGTTCCACGGCCAGTCCCGGGTCACCAACTTCATCGGCGCCACCGACCTCACCTCGGCGGCCGAGGGCACCGGCTTCACCATCCGGCCCAACTGCTGCTGGATGTTCCTGTCCGGCATCGACGTGGAACGCAAGGCCACGCCCGGCTCGGTGGTGGTGCTGGGTGACTCCATCAGCGACGGCAACGGCAGCACCGTCAACGCCGATCAGCGCTGGTCCGACCTGCTGGCCAAGCGGCTGATCGACGCCCGCCCGGAGCCACGTACGCCGGGTGTGCTCAACCTCAGCCTGGCCGGCAACCGGCTCAACCACGAGGGCCCCGAGCCCGGCGCGGACAACTTCCCCGGCTACTACGAGCTGGGCCCGAACGCGCTGGCCCGGCTCAACGAGGACGTGTTCCCGCAGACCGGGGTGCGGACCGTCATCACCCACCTGGGCATCAACGACATCTGGATGAACGGCGACAGCCCCGAGGCGATCATCGCCGCGTTGCGCCAGCTCAACCGGCAGGTGCAGGCGCGCGGCCTGACCAGCATCGCCGGCACGCTCATGCCGTACGAGGGCAACGGCGGGCCGGGCGTGTGGACCCCGGAGAAGGACGCCACCCGCCAGGCGGTGAACACCTGGCTGCGCGGGCCCGGCCGGGCCGAGTTCGACGGCATCGTCGACTTCGACGCGGTGATGCGGGATCCGGCGCAGCCGAGCCGGCTGCTGCCGGCGTACGACTCGGGTGACCACATCCACCCGAACGACACGGGCGCCGCGGTGATGGCGAACGCCGTACCACTGAAGCTGCTCGGACTGTGACACCGGGCGGGGGCGGCGGTCGACACGACGCCGCCCCCGCCGCCGTTTTCCTGGGGAGGAACAGACAGTGGACGTCAGCGAGATCCTGACCGGCCTCTACAGCGAACAGGGCCGGCAGAACCCCTATCCCTTCTACGCGGCCCTGCACGAGCACGGGCCGATAAACGCCGTTCCGGCCCGGGCCGAGCACAGCACCGTGGGCGCGGTCGCCGGCGGGTACGACGTGGTGGACCAGATCCTGCGCGATCCCGGCTGGTACAAGGGCTTCCCGCCGGGCTGGGAGGAGCAGGAGATCCTGCGCACGTTCCTCACCTCGATGATGTTCGTCAACCCGCCGGACCACACCCGGATGCGCGCGGTGTTCGCCAAGACGTTCACCCCGCGCCGCCTCGGCGCGCTGGAGTCGGTGATCGAGCGGATCGTCGCCGAACGTCTGGACCACCTGGCCGAGGCGGGTGCGGACGGGCACGAGGTGGACTTCGTGGCCGACTTCGCGTACCCGGTCCCGGCGCTGGTGATGGCCGAGTTCATCGGCCTGCCCGCGGCCGACCTGACCTGGTACCGGCAGCGGGTCGACTGGATCGACGAGTACATGGACGTCTCCGGCAAGACGCCGGAGCGGCTGGCCCGGGCCAACCAGGCCGCCGAGGAGCTGCGCGTCTACTACCGGGATCTGATCGCCCACCGCCGCCGCACGCCGAGCCACGACCTGATCAGCGGGCTGGTCGAGGTACTCGACGCGGGTGGTGTCGACCTCACCGAGGAGGAGTTGATCAGCAATCTGATCGTGCTGTTCAACGCCAGCTTCGTCACCACCGTCTACATGTTCAGCAACGGCCTGCCGCTGCTGCTGGACCACCCGGACGTCACCGCCGCGCTGCCCGGCGACGACGAGCTGGCGCGCGGCTGCGTCGAGGAGGTGCTGCGGATGGAGAGCCCGGTGCACTTCCTGGCCCGATCCGCGCCCGCCGGCGTCGACCTCGGCGGCGTGCCGATCAGCCGCGACGACAACGTGCTGCTGCTGATCGCCGCCGCCAACCGTGACCCGGCGCGGTTCCCCGACCCGGACCGCTTCGACCCGCACCGCGCCGGCCCGCCGTCACTGGCATTCGGCGTCGGGCTGCACTTCTGTCTCGGTTCGGCGGTGTCCCGGCTGGAGGGCCGCCTGGCGCTGCCGCGCCTGTTCGCGCGCTTCCCCCGGCTCGCCGTCACCCAGCCCTACACGTACAGCGGGAGCCTGTTCCTGCGCGGAATCGACAAACTCTTCGTCACCACCGGGGAGGCCGGATGACACTCGATCCGCAGGTGGTCGCGTGGCGGGCCGCGCGCGCCGCCGCCGGCACCGTGCCGCTCTACACCCAGACCCTCGCGCAGGCCCGCGCCGCCGACCTCGCCGCGATCCGCGCCGGGTCCGGCGCGGTCGAGCCGGTCACCGAGGTACGCGACACGACGGTGCCCGGCCCGGCCGGGCCGCTGCCGGTGCGGATCCACCGGCCGGACGGCGACGGTCCGCTGCCCACGCTCGTCTACTTCTTCGGCGGCGGCTGGACGCTCGGCAGCGTCGACACGGCCGACGGGATCTGCCGGCGGCTGGTCAACCTCGCCGCCGTGCAGACCGTGACCGTCGGCTATCGGCTCGCCCCGGAGTATCCGTTCCCGGCGGCGGTGGAGGACTGCCACGCCGCGTTGCGGCACCTCGCCGCGCACGCCGCCGAGTTCCGCGTCGACGCCGACCGGCTGGCGGTGGGCGGCGACAGCGCGGGCGGGAACCTGGCCGCCGCGGTGACGCTGCTGGCCCGCGCCGACGGCGGGCCCCGGCTCGCCGCCCAGTTGCTCGTCTACCCGAACACCGACCAGCGGCCCGGGCACCGGCCGGGCGACGACGAGGATCCGATGCTGTTCAACAGGCACTCGGTCGGCTGGTACCGCGGCCACTACCTCACCGACCCGGGCGACGCCGCCCACCCGCTCGCGTCGCCGCTGCTCGCCGAGGATCTGTCCGGCCTGCCCCCGGCGTTCGTGGTCACCGCCGGGCACGATCCGCTGCGCGAGGAGGGCCTGCGGTACGCCGAGCGGCTGCGCGAGTCCGGCGTGCCCACCGAGACGGACGACTACCCGGGCATGGTGCACGGGTTCTTCGCCATGCCCGGCGTGTTCGACGCCGGACGGCAGGCCCAGGAGCGGGCCGCCGCCTTCCTGCGCCGCGTCCTCGGGCTCGACCCGGCGCACGCGGCGACCGGTGCCGACCGTGGCTGACCCGGCGGACGGGTTCGTGCCGCCGGCCAGCCTGGCCGACTTCGCCGCGCTCGCCCGGGCGGTCCTGCCGGCCGACGTGTGGGACTTCGTCGACGGCGGCAGCGGCACCGAGACCGCCCTGGCGGCGAACCGGGCCGCGCTGGACCGGGTGGCGGTGCTGCCCCGGATGCTGGCCGGGGTGGACGACCCGTCCACCGAGGCGGTGCTGCCCGGCGGCCGGGCCGCGTTGCCGGCGGCCGTCGCGCCGATGGCGTACCAGCGGCTGCTGCACCCCGACGGCGAGCCGGCGCTCGCGGCGGCGGCCCGGACGGCGGGCGTGCCGTACGTGGCGAGCACGCTGTCGAGCACGCCGATCGAGGAGATCGCGGCGACCGGCGCGACGGTGTGGTTCCAGCTCTACTGGCTGCGTGACCGGGCGCTGGTGGCCGACCTGCTCGACCGGGCGGAGGCGGCCGGCTGCGCGGCGGTGATGGTGACTGTGGACGTGCCGGTGCTCGGTCGGCGCCTGCGCGACGCCCGCAACGGGTTCGCGCTGCCGCCGCACGTCACCGCGGCGAATCTGCCCGGTGGGCGGGACGACCTGGCGCACCAGGGCACCCCCGGCGTCTCGGCGGTGGCGGTGCACACCGGCGCGGTGTTCGCCCCGGCGCTGAGCTGGGCGGATCTGGGGTGGTTGCGGGAGCGTACCCGGGTGCCGTTGCTCGTCAAGGGCATCCTGGACCCGCGCGACGCGGTCCGCGCGGCGGACGCCGGCGTCGACGCCGTGGTGGTCTCCAACCACGGCGGACGGCAGCTCGACGCCGCCCCGGCCAGCGCGGCCGTGCTGCCCGAGGTGGTCGAGGCGGTCGACGGGCGGTGCGCGGTGCTGCTGGACAGCGGGGTCCGCGGCGGCGTCGACGTGCTGCGCGCGCTGGCGCTCGGCGCGGACGGCGTGCTGCTGGGCCGGCCGCTGCTCTGGGCGCTGGCGGTGGGCGGCCGGCCCGGCGCCGAGGCGGCGCTGGCGCTGCTCGCGGCGGAGCTGCGTGACGCGCTCATCCTCAGCGGCTGCCCCGACCCGGCCTCGGCCCGGCGGCTGCGTACCCGGATCGGAGGCTGACGTGGAACCCGTCGACCTGGCCGTCTCGGCGCTGCACGGCAGCGTCGGCGACCCGGCGCTGAACTCGATGAACTTCCTCAACGAGGTGGCGCAGCACTACCCGGACGCGGTGTCGCTGGCGGCCGGGCGGCCGTACGAGGAGTTCTTCGACTCCGCGCTGCTGCACACGTACCTGGACCGCTTCCGCCGCCACCTCGCCGAGGACGTCGGGCTGGACCGGGCCGGCGTGGACCGGACGCTGTTGCAGTACGGGCGCACCAAGGGCATCGTGCACCACCTGATCGCCCGGCACCTCGCCGTGGACGAGGGGCTCACCGCCGACCCGGAGTCGGTGGTGGTGACAGTCGGCTGCCAGGAGGCGATGTTCCTGGTGCTGCGCGCGCTGCGGACCGGTCCGGCCGACGTGCTGTTCGCGGTGGCGCCCACGTACGTCGGGCTCACCGGCGCGGCCCGCCTGGTCGACCTGCCGGTACGCCCGGTGGCCGGCGGACCGGACGGCGTCGACCTGGCCGACCTGCGCGCCGGGGTGCGCCGGGCCCGCGCGGAGGGGCTGCGGCCCCGGGGCTGCTACGTGATGCCCGACTTCGCCAACCCGTCCGGCGTCAGCATGGACACCGCGCAGCGTCGGCGGCTGCTGGAGCTGGCCGCCGAGGAGGACCTGCTGCTGATCGAGGACAACCCGTACGGCCTGTTCCCGGCCGACGGCACCGAGCGGCGGCCCACCCTGAAGGCGCTCGATACCGCGCGCCGGGTGGTCTACCTCGGCTCGTTCGCCAAGACCGTGCTACCCGGTGCCCGGGTCGGATACGTGGTCGCCGACCAGCGGGTGGGGGAGGCGGACGGCACCGTGGTCCCGTTCGCCGACCATCTCGCGAAGATCAAGAGCATGGTCACCGTGAACACGTCGCCGATCAGCCAGGCGGTGATCGGCGGCGCGCTGCTGGCGCACGACTGCTCGCTGGTGGCCGCGAACGTGCGGGAGCGGGCCGCGTACGCCCGCAACCTGCGCCACCTGGCCGACGGCCTGGCCCGGCGCTTCCCGGCCGGCGGGCCGGTCTCCTGGACCGTGCCGGCGGGCGGGTTCTTCGTGGTGGTGAGCGTGCCGTTCGCTGTCGACGACACGTTGCTGCACCGTTCGGCGCGCGAGTACGGCGTGCTCTGGACGCCGATGGCACATTTCTACGACGCGGGCACACCGGTCAACGCGCTGCGGCTGTCGGTGAGCGCCGTCACACCCGAGTCGATCGATCGGGGACTGGACCGGCTCGCCGCGCTGGTCACGGACACCATGACCGGCGATCCGACGCCGGAGTGTCAGGGTTCCGGCACCGTGCGTGTTTCCTGACGCCGATCGTCTGTTGATAATGGACGAATGGTTGCCTGGGAGTACGCGTTGCTCGTTCGTCGGTATCAGGGTCAGGGTCGCAATTTCCACGTCTCGTTCGTGTGGTACGGCCCGGACGGGTCACGCACCGACGTGACCGCGTACGGCGACACCGCGATCGCGCACCTCAACCGGGTCGGCCGGGAGGGCTGGGAGCTGGTCTCCGCCGCCGAGGACGTGAACAACGTGCAGGGCAGCACCGAGGTCCACCGCTACCACCTGAAGCGCCCGCTGCGCTGACCCCGTTCACACCGGCGCCCCGGGAGACTCGTTCTCCCGGGGCGCCGCCGTCATCTCAGGTCAGGTCCACGGCGGGGTAGAGCGGGAACGGCGTGAGCAGGTCGGCGGCCTGCTTGCCGACGGACTCGGCGACGGCCGGGTCCAGCACGTACTTCGCCTTCGACGGGGCGCCGTCCGGGCCGGTGCCGGGCGTGGTCTGGCTGAGCACGGTGTGGATCAGCTCGGCGGTGGCGTCCATCTCGGCGGTGCCGAGGCCCCGGGTGGTGAGCGCCGGCGTGCCGATGCGGATGCCCGAGGTGTACCAGGCGCCGTTCGGGTCCTGCGGCACCGAGTTGCGGTTGGTGACGATGCCCGAGTCCAGCAGCGCCTGCTCGGCCTGCCGGCCGGTCAGGCCGTACCCGGAGACGTCGATGAGCACCAGGTGGTTGTCGGTACCGCCGGTGACAAGCGTCGCGCCCCGGCGCAGCAGCCCGTCGGCGAGCGCCTGCGCGTTGTCCACGATCCGCTGGGCGTAGTCGGCGAAGTCGGGCCGGCGCGCCTCGGCCAGCGCGACGGCCTTGGCGGCCATCACGTGCGGTAGCGGCCCGCCGAGCACCATCGGGCAGCCCCGGTCGACCTGGTCGGCCAGCTCCGGCCCGCAGAGGACCATGCCGCCACGCGGGCCGCGCAGCGACTTGTGCGTGGTGGTGGTGACGATGTGGGCGTGCGGCACCGGGTCGAAGTCACCGGTGAAGACCTTGCCGGCGACCAGCCCGGCGAAGTGGGCCATGTCGACCATGAACGTGGCGCCGACCGAGTCGGCGATCTCCCGCATGATCCGGAAGTTGACCTTCCGCGGGTACGCGGAGTAACCGGCGACCAGGATCAGCGGCTTGAACTCACGGGCCGCCTCGGCCACCCGGTCGTAGTCGATCAGCCCGGTGGCCGGGTCGGTGCCGTAGCTGCGCTGGTCGAACATCTTGCCGGAGATGTTCGGCCGGAAACCGTGCGTGAGGTGCCCACCGGCATCGAGCGACATGCCGAGCATCCGCTGGTTGCCCAGCTCACGGCGCAGCGCGAACCAGTCGGCCTCGGTCAGGTCGTTCACCTGCCGCGCCTGCGCCTTGCGCAGCGCGGGGGACTCGACCCGGTCGGCCAGGATCGCCCAGAACGCGACCAGGTTGGCGTCGATGCCCGAGTGCGGCTGCACGTACGCGTGGGACGCGCCGAACAGCTCCCGGGCGTGCTCGGCGGCCAGCGCCTCGACGGTGTCGACGTTCTGGCAGCCGGCGTAGAACCGGCGCCCGACAGTGCCCTCGGCGTACTTGTCGCTGAACCAGTTGCCCATCGCCAGCAGCGTCGCCGGGGACGCGTAGTTCTCGCTGGCGATGAGCTTGAGCGACTCGCGCTGGTCGGCCAGTTCCGCGGCGATGGCGTCGGCCACGCGCGGCTCGACGCCGCGGACGACCTCCAGCGCGCTGCGGAAGGCGGTGGACTCGGCGTTGCGCGACATGCGACCTCCAGGTGACGTGCGGAAGGCCCAGGCGCTCGGCATGCGTCCTCATGACGAGGCCGCTCCCCGATGGTGCTCCATCTCCACGCGCCAGTCACGGCCCGTGCCGATCCTACCGGCCCGGCCGGGACCTGCGGGGTTGGGCCGCCCGTCCCGGCGACTGAACCCCGCGACAG